>CBIGQT010000684.1:0-2139 GCA_966191655.1 uncultured Ginsengibacter sp. | reverse complement strand
TATTAAAATAAAAAGGCGTAGCAATTATAGTTTGTAATATGGTTTAATAAAATTGAATTTTTGTTATAGACTTATTCCAATGCACTTGTTAGTGTTCTTTTACCAACAGGATTTTTTAACTACATTGTTGGAAGAAGTTGTTGAACCGTCACGAATGAAAAAACAATTGTCGCATTAGCACACGCCCGAAATACTTTAAGTAAATTAGTTTTGGATAATTAAAATAAGATTATGAGAAAACTAATATTAGAAGAATGGATTTCCCTGGATGGTTATGTTGCAGATAAAGACGGCCAGCTGGATTTTTTTACAAACTTAGTTGCGGAACAAAACAAATATTCAGATGCAGATCAATTAAAATTTTTAGAAACAATTGATACTATATTATTAGGACGCAAAACGTATGATTTGTTTGTGGAATTTTGGCCAACCGCTACCACTGATAAAGAAGTAATAGCAGATAAATTAAATGAGACTAAGAAAATTACTTTTTCTAATACCATTGCGAAAGCTCCGTGGGGTAAATGGCCGGCGGCAGAGATCATCATCGGCGAAGCAACGGATGCCATCAAAAAACTTAAACTCTTACCAGGTAAGAATATGGTTATGTGGGGAAGTATTTCATTAGCTCAATCATTGATGAAAGAAAATCTTATAGATGAATATCACCTTCAGTTATGCCCTGTTCTGCTGGGTGGCGGCCGAAGTCTTTTTCCTGGTGATATGAATTTAGAACAACTAAAACTTTTAGAAGTAAGGCAATATAATACCGGCACCGTCTTTTTAAATTATGAAGTGGGAAAATAGTCCTATAGCTACGCCGGCTTCCATTGCGGGAAAGGCTACGACTTAAAATACCTTTAATATTCCAAAAATGCAGAATAGAATTAGTACAGAGAGGCGTAACTTAAATTTTTTGACTTTAGATGATCACGATTTTGTATTAGAGCTTTTAAATACAAATGGATGGATTGAATTTATAGGGGACAGAAATGTTCATACTAATGAAGATGCAATTGCTTATATCAATAAAATAATAAACACTCAAAATTTATTTTATTGGGTTGTGAGGATTAAAGATAAAAATATTCCTATAGGGATAATATCATTTCTAAAACGTTCCTATCTTGAAAACTTTGACATCGGGTTTGCCTTTCTTCCGGAATATAACGGTAATGGTTATGCGTATGAGGCCGCAAAAGAAATACTATCAATGGTAAGCAGAATTCCAGGATATTCTCCGGTGCTTGCAACAACGGTTCCTCAAAATGTAAATTCAATCAAACTATTAATTAAACTGGGATTGCACTTTGAAAAAGAAATTGAAGTAGAAAAAGAAAAGCTTCACATTTATAGTAATTAAAATGCAAACTTATCGGGTATCACGATTACTTAAAGCCGCTTATGGAATTGATTACCTGTCAGCAAATGTTCCGAATGCTTATTTGAAATAAGAATAATTTTTCTTAGCTTTTGACATAGAATAAAAAAAAGGAATGTAAATAATAGTTTAAATTTAAAATGTTGAACCTACTATTATGCTCAGCGGTCGTCAATTATGTACCATAATGTTCACAGATATTGAAGGGTATACTGCTACTATGCAGGAGAGTGAACAAAAAGCAATTGCTTTAAGGGCACGTCACCGTGAAGTTTTACATCAGGCACACGAACAGTTTAATGGCCACATTGTACAGTATTATGGAGATGGCACCTTAAGTATTTTCCAAAGTGCAGTGGAGGCGGTAGGCTGTGCTTTATCAATGCAGCAGTCATTTTGCAAATCGCCACAAGTTCCTGTAAGGATAGGATTGCATATGGGAGATGTAATTATTGATGATGAACAGGTAGTAGGTGATGGAGTTAACCTGGCGTCACGCATTGAATCGCTGGGGGTGGCAGGCAGTGTGTTGCTTTCAGACAAAGTACAGGATGAGATCAGCAATCACCCGGAATTTAAAACAGTATCGGTAGGTACTTACCAGCTTAAAAATGTAAGTCACCCCGTAGAAGTTTTTGCATTGAACCACGATGGGTTGGTGAAGCCTCAGCCCGGTTCACTGAAAGGAAAAACTGAATTAAAAAAGAATCATACTTCTGCATCAGTCCGCCGGATACCCGCCAAAAGTGTTGCTGTAA
>CBIGQT010000683.1:0-2144 GCA_966191655.1 uncultured Ginsengibacter sp. | reverse complement strand
GGAAATCGTATTCACATGAATTTAATTCATCATCCACGTGCATATATGCGATCGCTGACCACACGCGAAAATGATAAAGCGCTTAACAATCACGTGCAGGAAGACATTGATATTTGCAAAGCTGCCGGCTATGATTTTATAATTTTAGAAAGCGCCGGAGTAGGCCAAAGTGATGCATCAATTTTAGAATACTGTGATGTAAGTATGTATGTTATGACGCCTGAATATGGCGCTGCATCTCAGCTTGAGAAAATTAATATGCTTGATTACGCAGATATTATTTGCATTAATAAGTTTGATAAAGCAGGAGCGCCGGATGCATTGCATGATGTAAAAAAACAGTACAAGCGCAATCACTCATTGTGGGCTGCAAAAGATACTGAACTACCTGTTATTGGAACGGTTGCTTCCGTATTTAATGATCCGGGCTGCAATGAATTATTTAATAAAATTATTGAGATAGTTGATGAAAAGACCGGTAATACTTTTAAAGAATATAAAGCTCCAAAAACGAGTGATGGTGCGGAAACGCCGGTAATTCCTGCAAAGAGAGTAAGGTACCTTGCAGAAATTGCTGACGAAATAAAAAACTATAATAAGCTTGCTGAAGAGCAGGCTGAACTGGCATCTCAATTATATCAGCTCATTGGTGCAACTAAAATTATTAACGCATCCGCTAAGGAAAAAAATGATGCAACAATAGAAGCGATAGAACAAGCCGCGGTGGCTATTAATAAAAAATTGTTGCCAATTTCAAAAAAATTATTGGATGAATGGGAAGAGATTAAAAAATCTTACCAGAGAGAATTTTTTGAGTACAATGTTCGGGGAAAGATTATAAAACTGCCTTTATATTTTGAATCGCTTTCACATTCAAAAATTCCGAAGATAGCGATACCCCGTTTTAAAGATTGGGGAGATATATTGCGATGGAGATTCCAGGAAAACTTTCCGGGAAAATTTCCATATACAGCCGGTGTATTTCCGTTAAAACGTGCTGAAGAAGATCCTACACGCATGTTCGCGGGAGAGGGCGCACCCGAAAGAACTAACCGGAGGTTTCACTATGTAAGTTTAGATCAGCCCGCAAAACGCCTCAGCACCGCATTTGACAGTGTCACATTATATGGAGAAGATCCTGATATGCGCCGGGATATTTATGGCAAGATTGGTAACAGTGGCGTAAGCGTTGCCTCTGTGGATGATGCAAAAAAATTATATAGTGGCTTTGAGCTTTGTGATGCTAAAACATCCGTAAGCATGACCATTAATGGGCCTGCACCTATAATGCTTGCTTTTTTTCTAAATGCTGCAATTGATCAGCAATGTGAAAAATATATAATTGAGAATAACTTACGGGAAAGCATAAACGAAATTATTGAATCTAAATTTAAGGTTAATTCACTGCCAAAATATACAGGTGTTACCGGTGAACCTGTTCAGCCGCAAAAAGGGCAAATGATTGGTGATTTACCAAAAGGTAATGACGGGCTCGGCCTCAGGCTTTTAGGTTTATCGGGCGAAGATGTTCTTGACAAAGAAATTTATGAGCAGATAAAAGCAAAAGCGCTATCAACAGCTCGTGGCACTGTGCAGGCTGATATTTTAAAAGAAGACCAGGCGCAGAATACCTGCATTTTCTCAACAGAGTTTGCGTTAAAATTAATGGGCGATGTACAGGAATATTTTATCGATAAAAAAATAAGAAACTTTTATTCGGTTTCTATAAGCGGTTATCATATTGCAGAAGCCGGCGCCAATCCTATAACACAACTTGCCTTTACACTCTCTAACGGATTTACTTATGTAGAATACTATTTAAGCCGCGGAATGAACATTGACGATTTTGCTCCCAATCTTTCTTTCTTTTTTAGTAATGGAATGGACGCTGAGTATAGCGTGATAGGACGCGTAGCAAGAAGAATCTGGGCTAAAGCAATGAAATATAAATATCATGCGAATGAACGCTCACAAAAATTAAAGTATCATATACAAACAAGTGGCCGCAGCCTGCATGCGCAGGAAATAGATTTTAATGATATTAGAACCACGTTACAGGCATTGTATGCTATTTACGATAATTGCAACAGCCTTCATACAAATGCTTATGATGAAGCAATTACAACGCCAACTGAAGAAAGTGT
>CBIGQT010000682.1:0-2148 GCA_966191655.1 uncultured Ginsengibacter sp. | reverse complement strand
TGAATTCGCATAGCCGTTATAGTTATATAGCTCCAGGAAATTATCGGCTTTTTTTGTATGGGCGAAATTAACGAAAACCTCAGGCTCAAGCTGCCATTTTTCACTTAAGGGAATTCTTGCAAAGCCGCCGCCTATAAAGCCTGGGTAATAAGAACTTTTAATACCGTTGCCATCTACTTTGGTAAAGTTGGCGCCCAGGGTTAATCCATATTTAACTGATTGGGCGTTGGAGATTATTGTAAAAAGAATACCTGCGCATAGTAAAATGTACTTTTTCATAAAGAGAATTTTTTTGAGTAATGTTTTGGATTAAAATGTAGAGACAAAAGTGATTGAAGAAATTGTAAATAAAATCCTAAAATGAGCTGATTCTGTCATAGGAATGTTTTTATAAACTGCTATCTGGCTGCTCTGGCTCATTTAGTAATAACATATAGTTTAGTGTTAGTGACCATTGGCGGATGCAGACAGCAGACGGAAATTTGAACTAAAAATTACAACTATGAAATTTATTATTCAGTAAATTTGAAAAAAGAAAATTAAATTTAATCAGATTAATTAATCAGTAATTTCTCCTTATGATTCAATTAATCCATTAATCTTTTAATTATCATCTTAATTAAAAGCTATGAATAAGATTTTTCTCACCTCTCCGCATGAACCACTGGTATAACAGCTATTGCCTATGATCTTGTTGAAGCATACAAGAACCATCTCTTAATCTGTACATAATTTTTAAAACCTTTAAAAAATAATGTTATGTCAAAAAACGTAAAAGATTTAGATGCCGCAGTAATTGAAGCATTCACTGCTCAGATAAGGGGGAAAATTATTCTCCCAAAAGATGCCCGGTACAATGAAACACGCAAAGTATATAATGGCATGATCGATAAACATCCCGGTATATTTGTAATGTGCGTGGATGTTGCAGATGTAATACATGCTGTAAATTTTGCCAGGGAAAACAATTTGTTAGTTGCAGTAAGAGGTGGCGGGCATAATGCCGGTGGCCTTGGCATATGTGATGATGGTTTGGTTATTGATTTGTCCGGGATCAAATTTGTGCTGGTTAATACGAATGATAATACAGTAAAAGTTGGAGGGGGAAATGTATGGGGAGAAGTTGATCATGCCACCCATGCTTTTGGGCTTGCTGTTCCGGCGGGAATAGTCTCAACAACAGGTGTAGGAGGATTGACACTTGGAGGAGGCATTGGTTATTTAGCAAGAAAATATGGACTTACTATTGATAATTTGTTAGAAGCAGATATGGTTTTGGCTGATGGTACTTTTGTAACTGTGAATGCTAATCAAAATGCTGATCTATATTGGGCAATACGCGGTGGAGGCGGAAACTTTGGAATAGTAACCTCATTCAAATTCCAGGCTCACCCTGTTAAAAATGTTTTTGGGGGTCCCACTTTGTGGCCCATTGAAAAAGCAAAGGAAATAATGAAATGGTATCATGAATTTCTTAATAATGCGCCGGACGAATTAAATGGCTTTATCGCTATGCTTGTTATACCCGGGCCACCATTTCCTGAAGAACTTCACAATAAACAGTTTTGCGGAATTGTATGGTGCTATGTAGGTGATTTGGATAAAGCGGACGAAGTATTTAAGCCAATACTCGCCATGAATCCTGTATTTGCGCATGTTGGTCCCATGCCTTATCCGGCTATACAAACATTGTTTGATGGCATGCTGCCTTCGGGTATGCAATGGTATTGGAGAGCTGACTTTTTTAATGAATTAGGTTCTGAGGCAAGTGCCAGGCATTTAGAATTTGGTTCAAAGATTCCGACACCACTTTCTCAGATGCATTTGTATCCGATAAATGGTGTTGCCGGCAGGGTTGCAAAAGATGCAACTCCCTGGGCTTATCGAGATGCCACGTATGCGGGCGTAATTATAGGAGTTGATCCTGATCCTGCAAACGCAGATAAGATTACAAAATGGGCTAAAGATTATTGGGATGCGCTTCATCCGTATTCAGCAGGTGGTGCATACTTAAACTTTATAATGAACGAAGGCCAGGACCGGATAAAAGCAAGTTACAAAGGCAATTACGATCGTTTAACAAAAATAAAAAAGCAATATGATCCGGATAACTTCTTTAAAGTAAACCAGAATATTTTGCCTGCGGGG
>CBIGQT010000681.1:0-2153 GCA_966191655.1 uncultured Ginsengibacter sp. | reverse complement strand
ATTGGCAACATTAAGATCTGATGCATCTGCTATCAATTGAACCTGTGCTTTGTTAAAATGCTGAAGGTCTTCATTAAAGTTTTCCGGAAAAACGATAACCATTTTAATCCTTCCTGTTTTGAATTCCGAATCAATATTTTTATAGTTGGCAAGATTTTTTACAATATCAAAATAGCGGCTGGCATTTATTTCATGAATAACAGATGTTGTGGCGATATCTTTTGAATTATCAAGAACAGCTATTTTAGAATTTTTCACTTCGTTGGTTAGTGCAAACCCGAAAATTATTATTTGCGCAATGGGCATGCCTAAAAGAATAAGCATCGTTCGCCTGTCGCGAAAAATGTGATAAAATTCTTTTTTTACAAATGAAAAAAATTGCTTCATACTTTTTTCTTTTGATTGGGATAAAATGGAGTAAGTCGCGGTAACCATCTTGAAACATTTTTTTTATAATCATGATATTCCTCGCCAAATTTTTTTTCAAGATCAGGCTCTTCATATATAATAAAGTAAATGGTGTTAATAATAAAGAAGGCGCCAGCCCATATTAATATATTTTTTGACCGTATGCTAAGCGCTTCTCCCACCAAGACTGTCAGAACTCCAAGTATCATGGGATTCCTCATGTATCTGTAAAGCCCTGTTATTACAAAGTTTTTTGTTGGGGACCATGGAGCCAATGTTCCCTTACCTATTCGAATGAATGAAGAAATTGTATATCCCATCACAATTAATCCTGAAAGAATAAGTATTAATCCTAAAAAAAGATGAGCACCCACATGAATCGCCCGGTTTTTCTCAATCCATAGTGGAACAATAACCAATACTGTAACTGGAAGAATCAGGGAAAAGATTTGTTTTAATAAGTTTTTCATTATTCACTTCTTGTTGCTTTTCTTGCGAGCTTTAAAAATACTTCGTCCATCGATTTGGCCTGGTAAGCTTTCTTCAATTCTGAAGGTTTATCTATAGCTTCAATTTTTCCATCAACCATTATGGATACACGACTGCAATATTCCGCTTCATCCATATAATGTGTTGTAACAAAAATGGTAATACCCGCATCTGCCGCTTCATAAATCATATTCCAGAATTCTCTGCGTGTTACAGGATCAACGCCGCCGGTAGGTTCATCCAAAAAAACAATTTCAGGTTCATGAAAAATAGCCACTGAAAAAGCAAGTTTCTGTTTCCATCCCAGCGGTAATGATTTCACTAACTTATTGGATTCATTTTCCAGGTAAAGATTTTTAATAACCACAGATGTTTTTTCTTTTATGAACTCATCACTTTTTCCATAAATACCGGCATAAAACCGGATATTTTCTTTCACGGTAAGGTCTTCGTATAAAGAAAATTTCTGGCTCATGTATCCAATGTTTTTCTTAATTTTTTCTGTCTGATGATACACGTCAAAACCCGCCACAGTAGCCTTTCCTGAGGTCGGCAGGGATAAACCACAAAGCATCCGCATTGCGGTCGTCTTGCCGGCACCGTTAGCTCCCAGGAATCCAAAGATTTCACCTTTCTCTACTTCAAATGAAATATTATCCACCGCAGTAAAATCTCCAAATTTTTTAGTGAGTTGATCAGTTGTTATTGCTTTATCGCTAATCATTATTTTTCATTAATGCTATGAAACAATCTTCAATACCAGGTTGCACTTTACTAATCTCAAGGTTATCATTATTATATTTTGACAAATAATTTTTAAGTTGCTCTTCCTCATTTTTGTGTTTCATAACCACATGATGATATGCTCCAAAAAAATAAGCATCTTCTGCTTCTTCAAACTTTTTAAGATCATTTAATAAAGGGAGCATTTGTGAAGAACGCACGGCAAATAAATCTTTTTGAAATTGTCTCTTAATTCCTTCCGGGGTATCAATAGACAATATTTTCCCGGATTGCATCAACGCAACACGATCGCACAAGGATGCTTCATCCATATAGGGAGTGCTTACTAAAATGGCAATGCCCTGCTGCTTCAGCTTTTTCAACATCTCCCAAAATTCTTTTCTTGAAACTGCGTCTACGCCTGTTGTTGGTTCATCTAAAAATAAAACTGAGGGTTTGTGAATTAATGCACAACACAATGCCAGCTTCTGTTTCATGCCACCGGATAATTTACCTGCCCTTCTTTTTTTGAA
>CBIGQT010000680.1:0-2154 GCA_966191655.1 uncultured Ginsengibacter sp. | reverse complement strand
GTAAAATGTTGTCAATAAAACCCACGCAAAGCAGATCATCAAGATTCATTACCACGGCGTCCTGCGCAATACCTTTCCATACAGATACATCGCCGGTTTCTTTCCAATATAAGTAAGCAAGAATACTTTTGGTGCCGGCGCCATCAGCGTGCATTACATTTATAAAATCAACATCACCTCCAAGATAGTCAGGATAAATTTTGCAAAATGCTTTAGGAAAGATTCCCTGGTCAAGATTTTTTACAGCAGCGTGAACTTCTTCTTTTTGAGCAGAAACGCCACGTTTGGAATAAAGAGACATTAATTGAGTTGATTAGTGAACAAGGTAAAATTAAGATTGAAGATTGATATTCCATTTTCAAATTCTCCAAAAGGAGTCCGTTGAACAATTATAAATTATCTTGCAAGCCTTTTATGCAGGTACATCGCGATATAAATAACTTACCTATTTTTAAAAATGCCGTTGTTACTATTGGCACATTCGACGGCGTTCACACCGGCCATCTTCAAATAATTAACCAGCTTAAAAAAGAAGCCATGCTGGTTGATGGTCAAACTCTAATTATCACCTTCGACCCTCATCCGAGAATGGTGATTAATAATAAAAATATAAGCAAGGGAAGCATCAGATTACTGAGCACGCTTGCCGAAAAAATTGAGCTTTTAGAAAAACAAAACATTGATCATCTTGTAGTAGTTCCTTTCACTTTAGAATTTTCGGAACAAAGCGCTGAAGAATATATAAAAGATTTTTTAGTTGAAAAATTTCATCCGCATTCATTAATCATCGGTTATGATCATCGCTTTGGAAATAAAAGACAAGGCGATTATAAATTACTGGAAGCCTATCAATCTACATTTAATTATAAAGTAAAAGAAATTCCCGAGCATGTATTGCATCACGTAATTATAAGTTCAACACGAATAAGACATGCGCTGCAGGAAAAAGACATTCAAACAGCAAATGAATATTTAGGTTATTCTTATTTTTTTGAAGGAAAAGTTATTGATGGTGATAAAATCGGAAGAACATTAGGTTATCCAACCGCAAACATAGAGGTTATAGATAAAAACAAGCTCATTCCTGCTGACGGAATTTATGCAGTGGAAGTATCATTAATTGGCCACAAGACCGAACATCCAACATCGCATGTCTTGCCTCTCAAAGGCATGATGAGCATAGGATTTCGTCCGACCGTAGGAGGAACAAAAAAAGTTATTGAAGTAAATATTTTTAATTTTGATCGATCAATTTATGGTGAAACCATCCGCGTTTTCATAAAAGATTTTTTGAGAGATGAAGTAAAATTCGATAGTCTTGAAGCGTTAAAAGAACAACTGGCAATTGATAAAATACATTCGCTGGAACTTTTGAATAAAAATTATTGATTTATTACACTTCAAATTCGTCAATAAAAAAATCCTAATTGTAAACTCCTCCTTTAATTATTTTATAAACCATTTCTTTCATAAGAGAACCGGAAGATGCACCGTAATTATTTATCCCGACACTTTTTAAATTATAATAATGCAGCAACATAATTACCTGCTCTGCTTCCGCATACGAAAAATTCATTAACATGTCCATTGCCTGCTGAATTAAAAATGGATTGTTATAAAATATTGGCCGCAGCGCTTTTTCGCTCTTGTCATTCATCTGGTACACAACCAAAATTTTTGTAAAATAATTGTAAAGAGAGGGCAGCACCAATTGGATCGGAGCTGCCTTTGGATTGGCATCAAAATATTGTATAATGCGAATTGCCTTGGCAAGGTCTTTTTTACTAATTGCATGTTGCAATTCAAAAATATTATACTCCTTGCTTACCCCAATATACTTCTCAATATCATCTTCCGTAATATTCCTTTCAGCGCCAAGATTAATAGACAGTTTTTCAACTTCATTGGCAATCCTGTTCAAATCATTACCTACATGGTCAACCAGTAAAGTCAGGGCACGCGGGGTTATCTGGTAACCTTTCGATTGCACGTACCCGTTAGTCCAGGAAGGAAGTTGATTATCATAAATTTTTTTTGAAAGAAAAACCTCGCTATTTTTTTTGAGAAGTTTGGATATCCGGCTTCTGCCATCAATCGTTTTTCCCTTATAGGAAACAATCAGTATGGTTGAGTGCAAAGGCTTTTCTATGTAAC
>CBIGQT010000679.1:0-2157 GCA_966191655.1 uncultured Ginsengibacter sp. | reverse complement strand
AGCCCGAACAAACCCAAACAGGAAATGATGATAGCCAGTATAGCCAGTGTTCCAACAATAGTGCTTATTTGCGAATCAGAGCGATATAACTCATTAAAATGGTCGTCGAGAAACTGGTAATTAAGCGGTGTATCAACACAATCTTTTTTCCATACCGATTCGATAAATGCAACGGCATCCTTTTGCCTGTCACCATTTATTTTAACGGACATATCACCGTAACCCCAATCCTTCTGGTTAAACATGAACATCGTCTCAATCTTATTATGTAAAGAATTAAAATTGAAATCTCTTGCTATGCCTACTATGTATCCGAGCGAATCAAAGCCAAATTGTTTACCCAGTAATGATGACATACCAGCTTTGGATGAATCTCCTCTTAATAATTCTTTTGCCAGCGTTTCATTAATTATATATTCCCTTCCATTTGCAGAGGCTTCTGATGAAAAATCTTTTCCTGCCACCAATGGCATTTTATAAAGCTTAAGATAATCCGGGTCAACGATCAAACGCGTAGAGCCAAGTTGTCGCAGCGGACCATTTCCTTTAAATTGTATGCCTGATTGGTCAAGGTGGCTGCCCAGTATATCCTGCGAAGCAGTGACACCTTTTACCAAAGTATTCTGCAGTAAATCTTTTTTAAGAATATCATATTTATTTGAAGTACCGTTTTGCAGTCTCACATTCACCACCTGTTCGTGATCAAAACCGGTTGGCCGGTTCTTCATATAGTATAGTTGCTTTATGGCAAACGTGGTGGCAATCATAAGAAAAATGGCGCAGGCAAACTGACCGACTACCAACACGTTTCGCAACATACTCTTGTTCCTTCCGGTTTGAATGGAACCTTTCAACACTTTAACCGGGCGGAATGACGACAAATAAATAGCAGGATATATGCCTGTTATAAACCCAAGAAACACAGCACCCAGTATAAGAGAAATAAAAAATTTCCAGTTAGTGAATAACGGGAAGGTTAGTTCCCGTTCACTTAAATGATTTACTGCCGGTAAAAAAATAAATACGAGAATAGCTGCAATCGCCATTGCAATAAATGAAAGCACAACAGATTCACTAATAAACTGCAGTGCCAATTGCCACCGAAATGCTCCTATTGATTTTCTTACGCCTACTTCCCTTGCCCTTTCTGCAGAACGTACTGTAGATAAGTTCATAAAATTGATGCAGGCAATAAGTAAAACTATCAATGCTATAATAAAGAAAAGATTCGTATAGCTCTCATCGAATTGCTGATAGTTGAATTTATCAAGGCCAATATCTGTTGCACCTCCATGCACTTTTTTTAACGGCAGCAGGAATAATTCATACTGCTTCCAGTTATCATCTGACATGTGTCTTTTGAGATAATCCGGGAACTTTTTTTCCATTGCAACAGTATTTGTATTGGGAGCAAGTTCCAGGTATGTGTTAAGCCAATTGCCGCCCCAGTTATTCATCCAATCCGGTCTTTCAATGGTACTAAAAGGTATAAGTGCATCAAATTGAATTTGAGAATTTTGAGGAACATTATCAAGCACACCGGTTACCAAAAGTGTTGTTGTATCATGGTCATAATTCACCAGCACTTTACCGATGGGATCTTCTTTACCGAAAAACATTTCAGCTGTAGCCTTTGTCAACACAACGCTATTCTTCTTTTGCAAAACAGATTTCCTGTCGCCACTAAGCAATTTAAAATCGAACATGTTAAGGAAGGTGGAATCAACAAAGCATATTCTTTTAACAAAAACTTTTTTATCTCCATAGTTAAAAGGTGTATTTTCCGCAGCACTGATCCTCGTGTAATTAGTTATTTCAGGGAATTCCGCCTTAAGTGTCGGAGCCATGGGAAACATGCTCAAAGCCACTTTCTGCGCAGCTACCATGCCTTCAAACTTTTGCACTTCGTTCAGGCGGTAAATATTTTTCTTATTAAAATTGTCAAAACTTCTTTCGTAAGAAACAAAAAGCAGGATGATAACGCAGGCTGCTATTCCAACAGCAAGTCCCGTTATATTAATGGTAGAATAAATTTTATTCTTCCAAAGATTTCGCCAGGCGGTTTTGAAATAATTTTTAAACATAGTTTTTATTTTAGCGTATAAGCATTTACGTTATCTGATAGTATTTATTCCGTTCTCAAACCTGCCTGCATGC
>CBIGQT010000678.1:0-2159 GCA_966191655.1 uncultured Ginsengibacter sp. | reverse complement strand
CCGGCTTTAAAAAATAATTTGTCAAGAGGATTGAAGATAAAATCCAGCCAGGTTCTATCACCGTTATAAACTTTGCCGATATAGCGCCCAAGCGGAATGGCCAAAAGCAACATAATAACATACATGGCTATAACGCCAATAATTTCTGTGTTCATAAATTAAAATTTTTCCGGTTTAACAAGTACGTAACACAGGTAACAAAATACCAGTATTGAAATAATAAACAGCGCTATCATGTTCTTAGATTTTATTAAAGAAATCAATAGATTTAAAAAATATTGCAAAGCAAATAAGGCCTGTGAGAATTAAAATAACTGCCATCGCATTTATAGTTTATTTTTCTAATGAAAAAGTAATTGCTGTTTCATTGGAACTAATGCCATACCGTAATGGATATTAGCGATACTGAAATTTTGGAAATGGCTACAGTGCTGGTTTTAAAAGGAAAGTGGCAGGAAATACTCTTTTACAAAAGAATAAAAAAGCCCTTTCATTTTGGAAAGGGCTTTATCAAAATGGAAGGCTATTTTATAATAAACCGTATTCTTCTATTTTCCGGTACAAAGTTGTAAGGCCAATGTTGAGCAATTTTGCGGCTTCCGTTTTATTGCCCTTTGTATAAAGCAATACTTTTTGGATATGCAATTTTTCAACGCCGGCAAGATCGAATGATGAAGCATTCTTTTGAGAATTAAAATTACTGACCTGTAAATCCAACGGAAGGTTTTCAAGTGTGAGTTCGGGGCCATCTGCCAGGATCACTGCTCTCTCAATAACATTCTTTAACTCACGTATATTTCCTTTCCAGTCGTGTTGCTGCAGGTGCTCAATAAACTCTTTGCTAATTCCCGTAACAGCATTATTTGTTTTTGCTGAAAAAATACTGAGGTAGAATTGTGCCAAGGCGGGAATATCTTTTTTTCTCCCGCGAAGAGGTGGCAGTGAAATAGTAAATACATTCAGGCGATAAAAAAGATCTTGCCTGAACTTTAATTCACTTACATCTTCTTCAAGATTGCGGTTTGTTGCAGCAATAAATCTTACATCAACTTTGGTGGTATTGGTATCGCCAACTTTAATGAACTCATTTGTTTCTAAAACACGCAAAAGTTTCGATTGTAATTCAAATGGCATTTCACCAATTTCATCTAAAAATAATGTTCCGGAATTGGCCTCTTCTATTAATCCCTTCTTGTCCTTTAACGCACCTGTAAATGCTCCTGCCTTGTGGCCGAATATTTCACTCTCTAAAAGTTCTTTGGTAAATGAGCTACAGTTTAATGCCATAAAGGGCTTCGCCGCCCGGGTGCTTGCGTTGTGAATAGCCTGTGCAAACACTTCTTTGCCCGTTCCGGTTTCACCCAATAATAATACAGTCGCTTCTGTTGGTGCAACTTTTTTTGCCAGGTTGATCGCATCTGTAATTGCTGATGAAGATCCTATTATACTATTGAAATTATATTTTTTTCCAACCCGCTTTTCTAAGATGGCGACTTTCTTCTTTAATTCAACCTTTTCAATAGCTTTATTTAATAATGGGATTATTTTATCATTATCATTTCCTTTAACGATGTAATCGAAAGCACCGTTTTTCATTGCCTGAATGCCATCTGGTATATTTCCATAAGCAGTAAGCAGGATGATTTCAATTATGGGATATTTTGATTTTATTTCTTTTATAAAATCAATACCATTGCCGTCAGGTAATTTTACATCGCAAAGAATTACATCAGGTTCTTCTCTTGCAACGGTTTTAGAAGCCTGCTTAAGCGTAGAGGCTTCAATAACTGAAAAGCCCTCAAGTTTAATAAGCCGGGCTAACAAGCTTCTTAATTTCTCTTCATCATCTATGATCAGGACTTTGTTCAACTATACTGTTGTTTTATACAAAGTAAAGAAATCCACTTTTAATTTTCTGTTTTCGGTTGCCGGCAATGCTGATGTTATTAAAGCAAAAGATAAAATGAAAAGTTTTATAAAGACGCAGAATCTCTGGGGGATGCCTTTATTTTTCTTCAAGCATTTCATTAACGGTTGCTACAAACAGGAATATTACTGTACCTGCCAGCAGGATCACGCCAATAATATGTATTACTCCGGTGAAGACATGATTGCAATTTTTGATTCAGCAACTCATATAAAAAGGTAGTGCTATAAAT
>CBIGQT010000677.1:0-2161 GCA_966191655.1 uncultured Ginsengibacter sp. | reverse complement strand
TGGTAAATTGTATGCCACGAAAAACGGTAAAACTATCGTTATATGCCTGCACGGGTATGAGGAGTCCGTTATACGATTTATAGAACGGGTGAAACAACATTTTATGTGTTGCAAAACTTAATTCTAACGATGTATAATCCAGCTTTACATTTTCGTCTAATTCAGTGCCGGGCATAGCCCATGAATAGTTCAAAGAAAGCCATTTATAGTCAAGGTTGGTGCTTATATAGGCGTTGCTGTTGGCGACAAGTTTATAATCAGTTTTTCGCTGATTCACATTGGGGCTGCTAAAATTAAAATCAGTACTATATATTCCGGGATAAATTTCTACAACATTTGTTTTAGCAAACCTGTTAATGTAATTGGTATCAATTGGATGTTGTGCAAATACTTTGAAACAGGCGGGCAGACAGACAATAAAAAGAACGGTACTGTATAAAGAATGGCGCTTCATTTAATATAATTCATCAATTGTGTTCCTGGTGATTTTTGGTCAGGGATGTAGTAGTAAATTTATTTTCTTTTAAAATCTTAATAGAAGTAATATTAAATTTTTTCGGTTGCAAATAAACTAAATAAACGCACAGGCGTTCGTTAAAATTAGTGTAATAATGGAAGGGCGATTGTCAATAGGTGCATTTTAAATTGTCGCTTTGCTGTGCTTCCTGTGGGCGGTGGGGACACCGCCCACAGCGGGCTACCCCGGTTGGCGTCTCCGCCAACCGGCGACAATGGAAGGGAGATTATCAATTGTCGAAACGACGATTTTTTGGAAATTACAGATGTTGTGTTCCTTTAATTTTTATTCACAGAATCGTAGGCCAATGCTGCTGCTCCTAAAATCCCGCTGTTCTCCAATTCGGAAACCTCAATTTTTAAACGTTGTAACACTTTTTGAAATGCGAATGTTTTAATCTGGTTCCACATGGTTGTAGAAAAATAAGGAAATGCATATCGCACGGAGCCTCCAAGAATAATCAGCTCAACATCCAAAGCATACAACATCATTTTAATTGCATTGCCAAGATGCGTTCCCATTTCTTCATACATATTAATGGCAACGGCGTTTCCTTCTTTCGCATTTTTAAATACGTTTTCACCATTCATTCTATAAACGTTTTCAAAAAATTGCCCGCTGGCATAATATTCACAAGTTTGATCTAAATATTGAATCATTCCAAATTCTCCCGCGCCACCATTTTTGCCCGCATATAATTTTTTGTTGATAATAATTCCGGAACCCAAGCCTGTGCCTATTGTCAATCCAATCATTGAAGTATGATCTTTTCCTTTTCCAAAATAAAATTCGCCTAAGGCAAAACAGTTCGCATCATTCTCAACGTATACGGGAATATTATAACGCTCTTCCATCAGCTTCTGCAAAGGAATTTTTTTCCATGACGGAATATTTACGACATCATATACCATCTTCTCTTCAGTATTAATAAGCCCGGGAACGCCAATTCCTATGGATGTTACCTCATTGCTGATTAATTCATCGCCCAGGGAAAATAATTGTTCCACAACTTCGTCTACTGATCCCTGTGAGTTAATTCGTTTTGAAATAATTTTGTTTAATTTATTGTCACTAACCATTCCGGCCCGCACATTCGTGCCGCCCATATCAATTCCTAAAATATATGTGTTAGTCATTTTTATTTGGTAATAAGTGAAGCGGCTTCTTTATCAAGATAAACACTAATTTTTTTATGATTAAGCAGCAAAGTTGCCGGTAATTGCTGCGATGCACTTTCCTCGAAAATTCTGCGGATTATAGCGGCTTTCCTTGTTCCGTTTGCCAACAACATTATAAAAGATGCTTCCTGCAGTGATGCCAGTCCTAATGTTAGTCCCCTGGTAAGCTTCTGTTCATTTTTAAAATATTTTTGTCCTACTATTTGCGTCATGGCGTCTATATCCGCTATGTGAGAATGCAGCTCAGGTGGCGTCCCCGGTTCATTCATTCCAACATGTCCATTCATTCCAAGCCCAACGATCGCAACATCAATACCTCCCATTAAATGAATATAATCTTCAATTCCGTCACATTGCGCCTGCAGGTTATTTGCTCTTCCATCAAAGAAAATAATTTTATCTTCTGCAATATTTAAAGGGCCAAATAAATCATTATTCAAATGATACCTGCAACTTCCTTCATCGT
>CBIGQT010000676.1:0-2164 GCA_966191655.1 uncultured Ginsengibacter sp. | reverse complement strand
CAAAGCCCTGTCCATGTGCATGAGATACCATGTTAATTGGCAACCCGTCAACATCTTCCCTAAAATCAGTTCCATGATCTGCATCAAATCCACGTAAAAAAATTTGTTCTGCTTTGCCGCCGCCCTGGTGCTGGCTAATTACAATTCCCGGAATAATTCTAAGTACTTCCTGTGAATTATTTACACCACGCATTTCAATATCGGTTCTGCTGATTGGTTTATAAATATCACCTGCATTAGAAGTAATAATTACATTCTGCAATTCAATTTGTTGTTGCGTAATATACAGCGGGATATTCTTTGCTAATTCATCCGCAGTGAATTGTTGCGTTGCATAACCAATGTTATTGACAATAATGTAAGCATTGTTATCATAGTTGCCCTTGAAACTGAACCTGCCATTTGCATCGGTAACTGCAAATATATTTGCCGGCATTAATTTTATAGTAGCGCCTTCTACCGGTAGTTTTGTTTTATCATCAATAATATTTCCCTTGATGCTTACCTGCGCATTTACATTAATTGAAAATAAAAGTATAAATGCACACAATGAGATTTTATACATAATAAATTTTAACTGATAAATAAATTGTTGGCAAACCATATCAATCACATCAATGCTTTTGGAAAACACAGTGTTTTGTTGATACAATGTAACAACCTTAAATTTTTTTAATCAGCAAAATTTAGGAGGAGGGGAGAACTTTATAATATAACCTGCGAGGAGGTTGCAATATTTATAATAGAAATAATTTTTTACAGTAGCCAGGGGAAGAAAATTATAGATACATGATTTAACAAAAATATGTATCTGCACCTGTTCTTCACCGTTAGTATTGTTTTGGTGCTTATTGTTAGTGTTGCCGCCATCAGATTCCGCTATCTCTTTTTGTAAATGATTGCTTCCATATATAGCATGAACTGTAGCAATATGAATAGCTTCAGCAAACGTATGAGATATGGTATCTTTTACAATTGGTATCAATGGCTTAAACATTACCGTGAAGTAAAGTATCATCATATAATATGCAATTGCTGCTCTCATTGTTTGTTTGTCAGAAATATTTTAGATGTATGGGTTTAATTAAAACAAGCTACTCTTAAAGATACGATGTGATTGAAAGAATAGTTTTACCAGGCTAACGATTAAAGTTCAGTGTAATAAAAAAAACCGGAAACAAGTTCCGGCTTTTTACATTTTAAATTCAGATTAATGAGGTTGCGCCAGGTAAGGAAATGTAGTTGAAAATGCTACGTCATTTGCGGGTACATTATCGCTGGTCAATCCCGGATTATCAGTTCCTTTAGGGCCTCCAAAGATTAATAGCAATTCTGTATCAATTACATCATCAGCCAAAGCACGACCAGTTAGCACATTGGTGCCATCAAAGAATGTTGTGGTGCCGGTTGTAGACACATTCAAAACATCGGTTGCGAGCAAACCCGTGAAAGTAGGGGCGTCAAGGCCTAAAGCATTTGTAGTATACGCGGGATTTAATGCCATTAACGTGGTCATAAATTTCGGTTGATAAATGGGAGCCATCACGGAAGGCGCTGTTGTATTGAAGGCGTCTTTATCTGCTGTTGCATTAAAAACTGTATTTACCGCAGGCCTTGCCATTTGATCCTGTTGCTGATAATAAACGGTAGCGCCGCCACCAGGATTTTTATCTTTACAGGCGGTGAAAATCATGCTTCCCGAAATAAGAAGCGTTAATAATTTTATTGTTGTTTTCATTTTAATAATATTTATAATTTATGAATTGATAAGTTAGGAATTATACTTTTTTCTTTGTTTCAAGCCAAACATTTATTTTGCCTGAGCCACCTAATGCCGCTTTTGGAATTTCAACAACAACGCTCATAACGTTAGTACCCGCAAAAGCGTCTACGCCGGGAGTTCTAAAGCCAGTTGCAGTACCTGCTAAAATTGCATGATATTGGTCCAGGTCAAAAAAGAAAGGATCGTCCCTCGGTCCTGCAAAAACAGAAAATCCGTTTTTCGTTGTAACGATTGGAGCAGAAGCTCCGTAAGGTGTTACCTTTACAGAAGCCGTTTCAGTTCCTTCAATCTTACTCATGGTGCCGGTTTGAGAAGGTTTTACAGGTCCATAAAATTTCATGCTGTTTGATGCTGCATCATATTTGCATTGAATAACCAAAT
>CBIGQT010000675.1:0-2166 GCA_966191655.1 uncultured Ginsengibacter sp. | reverse complement strand
AAAACGTTCTTTTTTTTTTTTTTTTTTGTAGATGCTTTGTGAAACCACAAGATTCATATCCATACCAATCAGGTCCATTAATTTAAAAGGTCCCATCTTAAAATTTTTTTTTTCTAAAATAGTATCAATTTCTTCATAAGATGCAATGCCTTCTTCCGCTAATTTTAAAGATTCAAGATAGTAATGACGTGCAATACGGTTTACGATAAATCCCGGCGAATCGTTGCACATTACCGGCTGCTTATCCATTTGTTTACAAATGTCATAAATGGCGGTGGCCACATTATCGTCTGTCTGATTTCCTTTTACAACTTCCACTAATCTCATTATATAAGCAGGATTAAAAAAATGCATTCCAACAACTCTCTGCGGAAAAATTATTTTTTCCTGGATGGACGAAACCGAAAGTGATGAAGTATTGGTAGCAAAAATTACTTCTTCATTATTATATTTTACCAGCTCATTAAACAACGAAATTTTTGCCTCTTCAATTTCTGCGATTGCTTCAATAATTATTTCACCCGTACAGTCTTTTATATCAGCAGTAAATTGAATACGATCATAAATTTCATTTTTTTCAGCGATAGAAATTTTTTCTTTATCCACCAAATATTGAAGATTTTTCTCAATAAGCAATTTTGATTTTAAAAGCGCTGCTTCATTTACATCAAATAAAACTGTATTAAAACCACTCTGCGCAGCAACCTGCGCAATACCACTGCCCATCGTTCCTGCTCCGCAAATGCAAATAGTGAGTGTCATTGGCTATTTATTATAAAAATCTATTTCTAATTCTGTAATTTGTTTAAATCCTTTATCAGAAGTTATCAAAGGTACATCCATACTAACAGCAGTTGCCGCAATAATTAAATCAGGAATTTTTAGAGGATACTTTTTTAGCAAGGAAATAGCCAGTTCTTTAATTGAATAATCAATTGAAATTATCTTAAATTCCTGCAAAAAATTTCTAATTTGATTTTCTTCCTTTGGAGTTAAAGATTTAGATCCAAATAATTCAATTTCACAAACGATGGAGTTGTAAAAAATTTTTTGTGAAAGATAGTCCCATACTTGTATCTAAAAAGAATTTATTCCCATTCATTCCTTAATCGTTTTTGAATAGCTAACGCATCTTCATCGAACTTAACAGTCCCGCAATATTTAGAGGTATCTACTCCTTGGGCTTTTTTTTTCTTCCTGATTCTTATAATATGCTTTTTTGTTTTATTAGTTTTTACCGCAGCCATAAAATATTCGTTTAGCATAAAGATAAAAAACTATCCTAATAATTTTTTGTAACCATGAAGATCAGGGTTACAAAGCACTTGTAAACTGTTTCAAAAATCTCACATCGTTTTCACTAAATAATCTTAAATCTTTTATCTGGTATTTAAGCATTGTTATTCTTTCGATACCCATTCCAAAAGCAAAGCCGGAATATTTATTACTATCAATGTTGCAATTCTCAAGAACTTTGGGATGAACCATTCCGCAACCTAAAATCTCCACCCAGCCGGTATGCTTACATACATTACAACCAGTGCCCCCACAAATAAGGCAGGTGATATCCATTTCAGCGCTTGGCTCTGTAAATGGGAAGTAAGAAGGCCTGAAACGAACCTTCATGGTATCGCCAAACATTTCCTGCACAAAAAAATAAAGTGTTTGTTTGAGATCTGCAAACGAAACATCATTGGCAATATACAATCCTTCCACCTGGTGAAAAAAACAATGCGCTCTCGCACTGATAGTTTCATTTCGATAAACGCGACCAGGGCAAATAATTCTTATTGGTAATTTTCCTTTTTCCATTTCACGTACCTGCACACTGCTCGTATGTGTACGCAGCATCCAATCAGGGTTTTGAGATACATAAAAGGTATCCTGCATGTCTCTTGCAGGATGATTTTCCGGTAAGTTAAGCGCAGTGAAATTATGCCAGTCATCTTCTATTTCAGGCCCCTCGGCAACGGCAAAGCCTAAACGCTGAAATATAGAAACGATCTTGTTTCTTACTATACTTATTGGATGCCGGCTTCCTAATGGCAAAGATTCTCCCGGTAAAGTTAAATCGAGTGAACTTTCAGTTGTCGGTTGCCGGTTATCGGTGATCTTCTTTAATTCCTCATACTTATTCTCGGCAAAAATTTTTAAATCGTTTAATAC
>CBIGQT010000674.1:0-2169 GCA_966191655.1 uncultured Ginsengibacter sp. | reverse complement strand
CGATCTTTTTAATGATAGTGACGATGTGGACGATGACGAGGACGATTTTTAGCAGCTAAACTTTATTTAACTTCCTGGCTGTGATAAATAATTTTGAAAAGACAATTCTCATCATATTCAATTCAGAATTTCTCAACTTTTAAATTTCAAATGCTAAACTTTTTGCAGAGGTTTAGCATTTTTTGTTTTCTTGATAACCACGAATATAATTTTAATAGATCTTATGAATGTATAGCCGGCGCCGGTGTTTTACATTCTATATTGCCTGATGAATACAATAGTTTAAAAGACGTTCATCAAATTCAGACGAATTTTGGAGATTGGATTTTTGGCCATGTTGCCTACGATGTAAAAAATGAAATTGAAGATCTTCAATCATCAAATCCTGATAGGATAGGCTTTCCCGACTTTCTTTTTTTTGTTCCTGAAATTGTTTTCATTCTATCAAAAAATGAATTGAAGATTGGTGCTTACGATTTTATTAATACTCAGAAAATTTTTAGCGATATCAGTTCATCGCAATTATTCCAAAATATTAAACAACCATTCCCGTCATTTAAGTCAAGATTTTCAAAAAAAGAGTATGAAGAAACTGTTAAGAAGTTACAGCAACATATCCAAAGGGGCGATTGCTATGAAATAAATTTTTGCCAGGAATTTTATGCAGAACATGTTGTGATTGATCCGCCCATAGTCTATCGAAAATTAAGCGAACTATCACCGAATCCTTTTTCAGCTTTTTATAAGTATGGGGATAAATATGTTATTTGTGCAAGCCCCGAAAGATTTCTTAAAAAAATGGGAAATACTATTATTTCACAACCAATAAAGGGAACCATTAATCGTATTCATAATGATTTAAAAGCTGATGAACTGAGAAAAAATAATTTGTTACATAATGATAAAGAGCGTTCAGAAAATATAATGATTGTAGATCTTGTAAGGAATGATCTTGCAAAAATATGTACCGAAGGATCTGTGTCGGTACAAGAATTTCTGAGCGTGTATTCCTTTCCGCAGGTGCATCAAATGATATCTACCATTACCGGAAATCTTAAAAAAGATATTTCTGTTGCAGATATTTTTTATGCAACATTCCCGATGGGGTCTATGACAGGAGCTCCCAAAAAAAAGGTAATGGAATTAATAGAAAAATATGAAAGAACCAGGCGTGGTTTATTTTCGGGAACATTAGGTTATATAAATCCTGAGGGAGATTTTGATTTTAATGTTGTAATAAGGAGCATGCTTTACAATAAATCAAATTCTTATTTATCTATACAGGCAGGCTCAGCCATAACATTTAAAAGCAATCCCGAAAACGAATATGAAGAATGTTTATTAAAGATTTCTGCGATGAAAAAGGCCCTTGAATAATTTAATTGGCAGTTTTATTTCGCTGTGATTTTTTGGGAGGAGCTTTTGTATCAATATTTGTATCTCCAAGTAATTTTTCTACGCACTCATTCAGTATAGGATATTTGTTAGCAACAAAAAGATTCATTTTATCATTAGGTAACTTCATATAAAAGGTGCCACCGGTTGCGAGCATATCATCAAATCCCGGATTGTACCGGTTAAAATCATTTATATCCATATCAAGATTTTTTGCAATTACTGATGATATAAATCTTCCTGAAACAGCCATTGAATCAGAGCCTGATAATTCTTCTTCTGAAATATTTGGTTTTGAAGGATCACTCATTCCATTTAAGCTCGTATAATTAAAATTATTACCAGATGTTTCCATCACATAATGAGTAGCAATAAATTTTTTTACATGGTTGCGTGATTCTTCAGGCAGATAATATTGGAGCTTCCAGAAATTCCGGCTGCCACTTTTGTTTATAGCTGTATAAACCCTTGCAGGGCCTCCATTGTATGCAGCTACCACAAGAAGCCAATCATTAAAATCTCTATAGAGATTAAGAAGATACTTTGCCGCTGCATTGGTGCTTTTATAATAATCAGTACGGTCATCAACATATTGATTAACTTTTAATCCATAATCTTTGGCAGTATAAGTCATAAATTGCCATGGCCCCCTTGCACCGGCAACGGAAAGGGCATCTGATTTAAGATCACTTTCAATTACTGCTAAATATTTTAATTCTCGTGGCAATCCGTATTGAGTAAGAATGCCATCAATTAAATTGAAATAAGGTAATG
>CBIGQT010000673.1:0-2177 GCA_966191655.1 uncultured Ginsengibacter sp. | reverse complement strand
TTCTCAATTTATACAAAATAAATTTTTATCTGCTTTCCCTTTCGGAACCATGAGTGTAAATATTATTGGTTGTTTTCTTATCGGTATAATTTTTGGCCTTAGCGAAAGAGGAAATTTCACTATGGAATGGAGGTTATTTTTGGTAACAGGATTTTTAGGCGGCTTTACAACATTTTCATCATTCTCTAATGAAACCGTTGCCTTATTTCGCGATGGGCAAATATGGCACGCTTTTACTTACATTACAACCAGCGTGGTAATAGGCTTGCTGGCTACATTTACCGGCATTTCATTAATTAAATTTTTGTAAAATGGAAAATAATCCTGATGCAAAATTGCTTCGAATATTTATCGGAGAATCAGATAAGGCAGGTCACCAGCCTTTATATGAAGCCATAGTTTTTGAAGCAAAAAGACAGTCTCTTTCCGGCGCAACAGTTACAAGAGGAATTATGGGTTTTGGCGCTAACAGTAAAGTTCACACAACCAAGCTTTTTGAAATATCTGCTGACTTACCTTTGATTATTGAGATTGTAGATACCGAAGAAAAAATAAGACAATTTACCAAAACAGTTGAGCAATTATTTGAGCAGACAAAATCAGGTGGATTAATTACTTTAGAGAAAGCTGAAGTAATAAGATATCGGGCAGGTAAATAAAATAATTGTTTTGTTGTTCGATTGTTTTCATTAACATCTTAATTAAAAATTATGTACGTCCTACATCCCTGGCATGGCGCTCATTATGGAGCAGAAGCCCCGCAATTGGTAAATGCACTTATAGAAATACCCGAAGGTTCAAAATCGAAATATGAAATTGATAAAAAAACAGGACTCTTAAAATTAGATAGAGTCATTTATTCTTCATTTCATTATCCGGTTAATTATGGATTTATACCACAGACACTGGGTCAGGATGCTGATCCCCTTGATATATTGGTGATGTGTTCTGAATCTATACAACCCTTGTGCCTGGTTGAAGCTTATGTTATTGGCAATATGCAGATGATTGACGGCGGCTTAATTGATGATAAAATTATTGCTGTTGCTGCAAAAGATCCGGGTGTTAATTATATTAAGAGCATGGATGATCTTCCGCAGCATTTTATAAAAGTTCTGAAAAATTATTTTGAGCAATATAAAGTTTTAGAAAATAAAAAAGTGGAGATTAATGATTTTCAAACCAAAAAAAAGGCCTTTGAAATTATTAATGAATCAATTGAGTTTTACAAACAAAAATTTCCCGGATAAATTATCAGAAATATCTTTTTATTATTCTCAGCTTGTGAGTTCGTTGTTTTGTTTCAAGATTTAAAATTCCCTGCGTATCAATTTTATCAATGCGCACTTTGCCGGATGAATGAATAATTTCATGCTCATTAAGTAAGATGCCTACATGAATGATATTTCCCTCTTCACTATCAAAAAAAGCAAGATCACCGCAATGCGCTTCCTGTAAAAAATTTATTACAGTGCCTTTCTCCGCCTGCTGCCATGCATCTCTTGGTAAATGAACATTTAAAAATTTATACGTCATTTGCGTAAAGCCGCTGCAATCAATTCCATATACTGATTTTCCTCCCCATAAATATGAAGTATTTAAAAATTTATAAGCAACTTGTTTAATAATTTTATTGGTAATTTTTATTTTCTCGGGATCCCATATTTCTCCTTTAAACTGAACTGAATTTTTTCTCCAGAACGCTTTCCCGTTTTTAAAAGCAGAAAGCGAACTTCCCATTGGGACAAACATACGATGCCCGTTATAATCAACTTCATTAACCCAGGCTGCAGTAATATCTTTATCTATATTAATATAATGCTCTTCATCAATTTCTGCTATATGACTCTGCTGACACCATCCCTGGTAACCATCATATTTCAATTCAATTTTCACCCATCCGATAGCTTTCGGATTATCAATACCGGTTTCTATAACCACAGATTTTTCTCCAAACAAATGTTGCGAAACCATTTCTGACTTATGTGAAGGCTCAGCCCTTAAGGGACTAACAGGGACACAGCAAACAGTATATTGCATACAAATTGTAAATATTTATTTCTCCAAAAAAGTTCTTCGTGCAAATGTAAATTATGGAAATCATTTATGTTTACATCTCAATAAGTAAAATGTAAAGCAGCTTGACGACGCAAAATTACAACGATACAGATGATAAT
>CBIGQT010000672.1:0-2183 GCA_966191655.1 uncultured Ginsengibacter sp. | reverse complement strand
GGAATAACCGATATAGATTTTACCGTTACCAGTGTGGCCGCATCCAAAGCATCCAACCGTTTTATGATTGTGTTCAGCCAGTTGGGGACTTTGCCGGTGACCTTTACTTCGGTTAAAGCTTATAAACAGGATAATAATGTTAACGTAGAATGGAAGGTGGACAATGAGCTTAACATTAAACAATATGAAACAGAAAAGTCAACTGACGGAAATGTATTTAAGAATCTTGCCATATCAGCCCCGAAAATAAATGGCAGCCAATCGGCCAGTTATCTTGTAACGGACACGCATCCCCTGGAAGGATATAATTATTACCGGATCAAAAGCACAGATGAGGATGGCAAAACAGCTTATACGAATGTTGTGAAAGTGTTGATAGGCAGCTCTAAACACGATATCACGGTTTATCCCAACCCGGTTGTCAATGATGTTATAAGGTTGCAACTGAATAACCAGCCGCAGGGAAAGTATGGTATACGCCTGCTTAACAAAGCGGGGCAGGTACTTATGATAAAAGAAGCTGAACATGCTGGCGGAAGTAGCATCGAAATAATTCAATTGGATAAATACCTGCCGCATGGTATTTACCAATTGGAAATAACCAAACCAGAAGGGTCAATTTTAGTTATTAAGATCGTACGCTTATAATCAAATTCAGAAACCCTGCAAGGAGGGCGCAATTAAATACCTTCATATTTTAATATAGCAAACAGAAATCCCTGTGCTTTAATGCAGGGATTTTTCATTTGGAAAAATTGAAAAAAAGAGTGTTGATATGCTAGTATAATAATTGCCGTCAGCGTAATACATCAATCTCTGAGAAAAAAAATTTTGTCAAACCCAGTATTACCCGATAAAATTTTTATCTAAAATTTTAAAAAGTAACATTAAATTTTTATTTTGCGGCGCTTTAATAAAAAAGCGTTAGGCTTTAAAGAAGTTGCATAAAAAATTTTGAAAAAATTTGGTTTGTAATAAAATAAATGTATTTTTATCCCATAATTCAAAACTGTCAACTGCAATTTCCTGAATTTAATATCATTTGAAGCCGGTCGGTTCGACCAAAAAATTCCTCTATTTTCCTTTTAAAGCCAATCCACCAATCTCTTTTGTTGGGCCTTACAATTTTATATAAACTCTAAATCAGAAGAATGAAACATTTCAACTCGCTTTTATTAGCTGCCATATGTTTATGCAGCTATCAATTTTCAAATGCTCAGCTTTGTGATGGTAATAAAGGACCTAATTTATTGGGAGCAAGAGGAACCTTTAGTATCCCTTTTATTACACCTAACACAAATGCCGACGCATGCCTTACCTCCGGTACTAACACTTATAATCCGTTGGGTAATGTGGGTAATAAGCTCGAAGGCTGTTCCAATCCCAGCGGAAATATTATTCCCTGCTCAGATTATAATTACACGGCTGTCGCAAATGGTATGCTACCGGAATTTACTTATTCTATATTAAAGGTAATGGGTGACCAAAATGGTTCCAACTGTATTCACTCACCTATATGGAAAGGAAAAAATCACACACCCGGTGATGAAGGTTATTTTTTAGCGGTAAACGGGGCGCCTGATGTACTTCATAGTCCTATTTTTTACCAGATAAAATCTATCCCGGTGTGCATTGGCGCCACTTATGAATTTTCCGCCTGGGTAATTAATATGTACCCCGGAACCGGTACCAATTCATCGTCTCCAAATATATCCTTTGTTGTAAACGGCACAGATACTATAGGCAAATCAGGCCCCATCCCAATGGGAGTGGGCTGGGTGCAGGTTGGAGGTTCATTTGTAGCTACAACAGACCATGTTGATCTTAAGGTAATAAATGCTACGGCTGTGGCAGGTGGCAACGATCTCGGGCTGGATGACATTTCTATGAATGTTTGCCAGTCAAGAATTGTAGTGCAGGGTCCTTTAAATACCTGTGAGGGGAATACAATTTTCCCAACATTTACGGTTACTGATCCTACCAGCACCAACACTTTTTACAAATGGCAGGTGAGCAGGGATGGCTCAATTTCATTCCAGGATCTTTCAGAAGGTACCCTTACTTATACAAACGGAACGGCAACTTTAAGTTATGGTATCACAAACATCACGCCTGACCCGAGCGGTAAAAATGCCAATGGAAATATCTACAGATTAGTCGTGGCCACTACTGAAGCAAATTTG
>CBIGQT010000671.1:0-2190 GCA_966191655.1 uncultured Ginsengibacter sp. | reverse complement strand
CTTTTCCATCCACTATCTGTTACTTTTCCAATTCCATTGGTTGATGCATCTCCAAAATAATCCGTAAAATAGTTTTCACCCCAAATGCCTATAAAACCTTCCTGCATTACTGCGATTACATCGGCATTTTTTTGAAGCAACGGTTTCAGTTGGGCGATGTGATGAAAAACGATTTGTACCGGAGCGTCACCGTAAGGAGGACAAATTTTATATTCGCTATTACAATTACCATCTTTTGCGGTATTTGTATAAGCAAAGCGAATGATCATTTTTAAACCCGCATCTCTTACAGCATCAAAATCTTTTTGCAGGTTGTTTAAAAATTCCTGTGAGATGGGTTTGTCTTTAAAATTATCGAGTACGTAACCCCGGTAGATCAGAGATGCATTAACCGTGTAAGTCGCCTTTGGTAGGTGTTGCGGGGTTTGCCTGTAACTCTTTAATACTGTAGCATCAAGTGGAATAAAATTGCCGGAATTTGTTCCCGATGGAATATAAAACCCCCGTTCAGGATTTAGTATGTCAGCATTATCTTCCGTATAAGTAATTTTCCTGTAAGTAGTGCAGGAAACTAAAACCAGTGTGATATAAAGAAAAGGAAACAGCTTTTTCAAACAATGTATTTAAAGTTTAAAAAATATTTTTCTTTTGTACAGCCAGTAACACAAATACCATTCACTAAATAGCGTCACAATCGCTGAGAATACAGACTGGGTTTTATCTGGCATTCCTGCAAAACCCGAAAAACCTTTCACGAAAATTCCAATTGTTTTATCGAGCCATTGATATCCCAATGTTTCAAAAAACAGGTAAATAAAAATAGAATTCATTCCCACTACCACAAATACCCACGCATAACGGTTTAATTTTTTTACATCAGTAAGCCAATACAAAAAAGCAAGTATCAATAAAACCCAACCACCCGAGGCCAATACAAACGATGAAGTACTTATGCGTTTAATGATAGGCGTTATATTGAGCTTATCAAGTCCAAATCCTAAAGTAAGACAAATAATCCCAGCAGCACAAAGTCGTATTATTTTTTGTCTTGAAGCAATTGGCTGTACTAATAACCTGCCCGCAATCACTCCCCAAATAGTATGAGCAGCCGTTGGTATAATATTGATTGCTACCCATCCGTCAGGATTTATTTTGCCCATTAAAACAGTATCCATCCAGGCACCGAAATTTTTATATTCCGTAAAAGGCTGATCAAAACCGGGTACAAGAACATTACGATATAGAACTTCAGTTAATACCAGCAAAGCAAGTGAAAAAATAACCTGGAAAAGACTGCTTTTACGAATAATAAGGTAAGCGATTAAAGTAGTGAAGGCAAGTTGTGTCAATACATTCCACAATTCCCAAACAAGTTTTCCTGCATACACGCAGTGCAAAGCAGTACCGCAAATAAACAATTTTAAACATCTCACTAAAATGTGTTTAAAATTTTCTTCCCAGGTAATTCCTCTTTGTTGTTTGTAATAATAGGATAGATACATGGCAGAGCCGGCCATCATCATAAACGCAGGCTGCACAAGGTCCCAAAAATGTAGTCCATGCCATGGATGATGAAAAAACTCTTCAACAAGATTGTCCGCAAATCCCTTTAATTGAAGATCGTGCAGAGATTCATACAATAAACAACTTTCACCTGCCAGCAGAATCATAATTATTCCCCGCATTACATCAAGAGAAAGCAATCGTCGTTGCTGCATTTTGGAATAAATATTAAATTGAAAAAAAATTACAATTAAGGAAATTTATTAAAAGCTTTATATAAAAAAAACAGCAAACGTTTTACCTTGTTTTATCAATATCAATAAAAAAGAATATATTTTTAGAGTTATGGAAGAAAAGCCAACAACCATTAAGGAAATTGCTAAAATACTTAAAATTTCGTTTTCAACGGTGTCAAGGGCGCTTCATAATCATCCTAATATTGGGTTAAGAACCAAGATGCGTGTACAGCAGTTAGCTAAAGAATTAAACTACGAACCCAACCAGGCCGCAATTTTTTTTCAACAGGGAAAAACGCATACAATAGGTGTTATTTTACCAGACCTGTCAGAAGCTTTTTTTTCAACGTCCATCAGTGGTATTGAAGATGCCGCGGAGAAAAATAACTACACGGTTTTTTTAGGACAGTCGCATGATAGTGAGGAAAGAGAGAAGAAAATTGTAGAGACA
>CBIGQT010000670.1:0-2199 GCA_966191655.1 uncultured Ginsengibacter sp. | reverse complement strand
ATAGAAATAAATTAAAAATACGAGCCAGAAAATAGTATGCCTTAAAAGGCGGCGTGATAACCGGTTTGAAAATATAAAGTCATAAGCCCTCACATAATTGTTTCTTCCCTAAAGATATACTATTGGTTTGCCAAAACAAAAGCTCTTAGATAATAAAATAGACCAACTAATTATTTGAAAAGGCGAATGCATTTCGCCGACGGCAAATGGTAATTGCACTATTGTTTCAGGTTATTACCGTTAGCAAAACGGTAAGCGTATCTGGTTTAAATAGGAATGGAGTAGCGTCTGATACAACACTTCCCTTAGAAATGAATTTAAATGACGCTATTGGATCTAATTTGCATTGGATAGCTAATGCCACGCTAAATCTTCGGGGCGGACATACCGGTCCGGTATGGTTTGGGAACTGGACTGATACTACAGACCATTACCGGGATTGAAAATAAATTCAGGTGGAAGTACGTATTATGGCTGGATATGATTGGATGTTTCAGTTTCATCGTACCCTTCATTCATTATAAAAGATTACGCATACAACAGTTTACGAAACCAACCCCTGCTTGCGGGTCAGACCAAATAAAAATTAGTGCATTCACCACACTTAGTGTCTTTAATCCAGTAAATCTAACGGTAAAGATTACACGTATAATTAATTCGTGCATTAATTGGATAACCGGGTGCGTTTTAAAAATTGCATTTTGGCCGACGGTAAATGTCAATAGCAATCTCATTTCAGGTGATTACCATTCTATTATAGTTATTGACCGAAATGAAAAAAAATTACTAATTATAGAAAGTAAGTTTGACATAAAAGAAATAAACAAATCGAGATGAGAAAGAATCAATTCAAGCCACAACTGATTCCATTCCTTTTTCATTTAGCTACAGGGTAAAACGAACGCAATGATTTAAAATCTAACGGTAAAGCATAAGTGCTTTCTAAGATTAAGAATTAACACATTGCAAAATTGGTTGCAACAGAATTTGTTGAGGCAAAGAAATGCTTCATAGGGGGAATTGTATTTAAAATATAAAAGAGTTAATAACATTTTTCAATCTTTTTCAATCATTTCTTTTATTAATAATTAAAATCAAAATTTATGAAACGATTATTCTTCTCCATTACCAACACTGCAATGCGCAGAATGTTGGTTTGCGTAATTTTATTAAGCAGCAGTTTTATTGGCTGCAATAAAGGCGATCATTTTTTTCCTCCGGGCAGCACTGATGCAGGAAAGTTTTCTTCTGATGTGATCGACAAATGGATCACAATGCAAATTCGTTTAATGAGAAATTCTTCCGGTATTCCCAATGTTGCTTTTTGCAGGTATTATGCCTATACAGGTGTAGCCGCATTTGAAGCACTTTCTCCCGGAACATCGTTAGGAAAATCCCTGGAGGGAAAATTGAACGGACTGAGCAATCTTCCACTTGCTGAAAGATTTAAAATTTATTATTGGCCCGCCAGTGTAAATGCGTCATTGGCTTCTATGAACAGGAGTATTTTTATAAATGCAAGTACTGTTGATAAAGCTGCCATTGATTCGTTGGAAGCTGCTTTAAATGCTTCTTATACTTCTTCATGCGATGCAGACATAATTTCCAGGTCAAACACTTTTGGAAAAGCTGTTGCTGATGCAGTTTTTAGTTGGTCAGAAACTGATGGATATAAAAATGCCAGCGCTGCTTATATACCGCCAATTGGCCCGGGTTTATGGCAACCAACTCCTCCCGGCTTTGGTGCAGCGAGTACACCCTATTGGGGAAATAACAGGCCTATTATTACAGGCAGTACGGACAATACTCAACCCGGCCCCCCAATTGCCTATTCTGAGGATCCCAAATCTGCATTTTATCAAATGGTAAAACTTGTTTATGATGTATCGCAAACCCTCACTCCCGATCAAACTGCCATGGCTATTTTCTGGAGAGATATTCCGGGCGTTACTACGGGCGGCCATTGGGAGAGCATTTTGCAGCAGGTATTAAAGCAAACAAATTCACGTCTTGATAAAGCCGCCTTTGCTTATGCACTAACAGGAATATGTAACAGCGACCCCTGCATCAGTTGCTGGAAAACAAAATATACTTATAACCTCGTTCGCCCGGTTACTTATATACAAAATGTAATGGGATATACTACCTGGGCTCCAACATTGACCACACCGGCGCATCCTGAATATTCCTCCGCCCATG
>CBIGQT010000669.1:0-2209 GCA_966191655.1 uncultured Ginsengibacter sp. | reverse complement strand
TTCAAAAGACCCGGAAAACGAATCTGAAAATCAATAAATAAACAATAATGAAAAAAGCAATTTTCACTTTACTATTCGCCTCGTTTGCAACGCTGATTTTTGCCCAGGATCTTAAAAGTGCAAAAGCCGCCTTAGACAAAAAGCAGCTTGACCAGGCTAAGACCCAGATTGATGGATATGTTGCAAAATCTCCCGACGATGGGGAAGGGCAATATTACAAGGCAAAAATTTATGACCAAATTCTATCAAGCGACCAGTTTAAAAGTTTGGCTCCGCCCGATGCGAGAGAACAGATTTTTGAATCCTTTAAAAAAGCCATTGCCGATTCTGCTGATCTAAAATTAAAATTACAGATCATTAAAGACCAGTATTCTCCTGTGTTTAACTTATACACGGGTTATTATGAGGCAGGGGCTACCGCATTTAATGCTGCAGCGCCTACGGGTAATAAGGCAGGCTTTGCAGATGCGATGAACTTATTTATTAAAGCAGATAATGTAGGTCATTACATTGCGGAAAATAAATGGTCAAAAATTCCGGACGTAGATACCACGCTTGTTTTAAATATAGGAAAAGCCGCACTGAATGCAGGTAAAAATGATATAGCGCTTACTTATTTTACAAAGCTTGCTGATGCAAACATTAACGGAACGAAAGAAGGAGGAGCAGAAGGCAATGCTGCTTTTATACTTCCATATCAGTGGCTCACATTGCACTATAAAGATGCTAAAGACGAAGCCAATATGATGAAATACGCCGATCTTGGTAAGAAACTTTTTCCTGATAATGATTATTTCGATTTGGTGATGATAGATTATTACAGGGATAAAAAAGATAATGATGCCTTGTTTGCAAAGTATAATGAGTTGGTTACAAAACGACCTGATAGCCTGATGTACCATTTTAATTATGCGAATGATATTTTCGGGTACATCTATAATGGAGATGAAGGAGTGGTGGTAAAAAATAAAGATTCATTATTGCAGGTATTGGGAGCTCAAATTGAAAAGGCCCATTCACTTGACCCGAATGATGTGGTAACTAACTGGCTGTATGCGCAATATTATTATAATGGCGGTGTTGATGCAAGAGACGACGCTTTAAAAATAAAAAGTACAAAACCGGAAGATGTAAAGAAAAAAGCGGATTTGAATGCACAGTCCAAAGACGATTTTAATAAAGCAGTTCCATATGGCGACAAAGCTATTACAACATTGGAAGAGGCAGGCTACAAAAAATCTGACAGGTCGCGTTACAAATCGATTGTAAATTTGATGCAGAAGATTTATGAAAGCATGAACCAGAGCGATAAAGTAAAAGTATACCAGGACAAATATGATGCTGCAGACGCCAAATTTGTAAATTAAATTAATGATTAAATAGACGTGAGAGAATGCCCGGAGATTACTCTCCGGGTTTTTTATTTTTTATACTGATATAATAAAATTTATTTCCGTTACGTTATTCAATTATTGCTTGCGTTATGAACAGGCATTAAAATTAAGCCACCTGATTTATTAGGCGGCTTTTTTATTTTATAAGAGTTAGTAAATAACTGTATGCAGTCCTTACCGCTCCCTAACCGGGTTCTTGTAAGTTTTGTAACTGTCCCAGGTTATATATTCACATGTGAGACTGTTATCGGCTGCGAAGGTTTTTATTTTTTCCAGGATCAGATCCGGCCAGGGGGAAGGCAAATCCTGGAAAGTAATCACCATATATTTTACAGCGTCTCCGTTTTGTGATATCTGGACAAAATCGTAGGTGCCATTTAAAAATGATCTTTCGTTTTTACTGTATTTGTTCAACGATTTTATTTCTTTTTTTTCATCGCTAAACGATTCTTCAAGAAAACTCATAAGAGCATCGTAGTCTGCATAATTTGCCATGGTACCTTTTTAAATTAAATTTCAAACTTATAATATGATTGTGATAAATGTAGCTTCTAAGATAAACAAACTAAATCAAGATAAAAATCGCAAGCTTATCTAATCAGTTTTGTGGGCAAATTATTGGAAAATTTGATTCATTTTTTAGAGTTTTTAGTGATGGGTATAAAATATTTTTATCACAATAGCAAAAAATGTAAGTAACTAAGCCTTAGTATAAGGTATAGTACTTGGCAAAGCAACTGTTACTGAAAACTTAATTCTCGATACTGTTTCGTTAAATCGTTCTCCTTCAAGTTTTCCTCCAAGTTTTAATGATA
>CBIGQT010000668.1:0-2212 GCA_966191655.1 uncultured Ginsengibacter sp. | reverse complement strand
CTATCCCGCACATGGTATTTTATTTTCATGAAATAAGAGCGATAGGATTATATTTCCCTTGAAACTTGAGTATATTTTCGTTTTATGAATAACAAAAAAATAATAGGATTCTGAAAGAGTTGGGGATTAGCAGCTGTTTTTTGATAACCGGCAAATAAACAGAATCAAATTGCACTTTGAAGGATCAGGGGGAAATTATAAAATGACCGAGCAATTATTTATCTTGTACTAGTCTGGAGAGCCTTCTTTTTATAGAAGAATTTGCTCTTGAAAAAAGATTTATTAATGAATTGTTTTCATTTAACCAGCTACCCTTACAATGATGAATACCTCTTGTTCCATTTTTTTGCAATTGTTGCTGATAATTTCTTTTATTGACTAAAGTATTAAACGGATGATATATGTGTTTCGGAACAAGATATCCATTATATTTTTCCGGCGAACTAAAATAAATTTTGGAAATAAAAAAAGGACCCGTAAGTGTTAGAACATCAAATTTATTTGTAAATTTTTTCGTGGGTGGAAAATTTTGAAAATTCTCTAATACATCTTTCCAAAATGGATGTCGTGGAATGGATCCAAAAATACTATTTCCAATAATTATCTCGTCATTTTCCAGAGCCGAAACCGGTAACATCAAATCTGGTTGTGATGTCTCCATATCAAAAGGAATGAAAAGCTCGTAGTCCAAATCAAGATAATAACCGCCATATTTTGTCATATACATGTATCGTATAATATCCACTCGCATAATGTTATATTCCAAAGTCTGGTAAATATCTAATAAGTGCGGGAAATCTTCTTTGACTAAAGTCAGATTATCTTCATCAGTCCATAGTCTAACCTCCCATCCCGGATGTAAGTCTTTTACCTTGTAGTGCCATTTTTTTATATCATCAGGTAATTTGTTCGTTTTCCAGGTTTGATGAATAATTTTAGGAATCATACTTTTTCCCCAATTTTTAAAAATGAATGCTGGTGTTTTCTAACTTTAAAGATATTAAAAAGCTTTCTTGTCTCCTCTCAAGATATAATAAACGGTAAGAAATAATATGCGAATATCGAGCCATAAAGTCCAGTTTTCCAAATACCACACATCTTTATTGACTCTCATCTTAATTTGTTCTGCATTAGTTATTTCAACACGGTAGCCACTTATTTGTGCCCATCCTGTAATGCCTGGTTTAATAAACTGGCGTACCATGTACTCGTCCACTATTTTTGAATAATCGGATGTGTGTTTTACCATATGGGGCCGTGGGCCTACTAAACTCATTTCACCGCGAAGTACATTAAAAAATTGAGGGAATTCATCGAGGCTTGTTTTACGAATAAACTTTCCAAGAAAGGTTATCCGATCATCATTGAGAGTAGCTTGTTTCTGATCCGCTTCTTTATTAGGTTTCATACTTCTAAACTTCCAACAATAAAACGGCTTTTTATCTTTGCCAGTGCGGAGCTGTTTGAAAAAAATAGGCCGTCCTGAATCTAGAAAAATAAGTAATCCGACTATGGGAACCAGCCACGAAAGGATAAAGAGAGTAATGAACAAGCTTACTGCGAAATCCAAAGCTCTTTTCTTTATTCTGTTGCCCACGTCATCAAGAGGTTCCTTTCTTAAGGAAAGAATAGGCAGTTCTCCATAATATTCTATATGAACTTCCCTCGTAATGAACATGGATAAATTGGGCACAATTCTGAAACGGATGCATTCTTTTTCCGATTGATACATTAACTCATAAATGTAATTGTTCTGCTCAGGTGTAATCGTTGAGAATATTTCCTGTACATCCAGTTCTTTTGCAATGCGCAATGTGTTATCAATATTGGCCAATACCGGATAATGCGATAATTCCAATATATTTTCTTCATTTTCAATATATCCTATGATTTGGGTATTTAATCCATCTTGTTCTAAAAAATTAGTTAGCTTTTTTGCCGTTTCGTTATAACCAAGTATTATAATTTTCTTATTAAGGAAACTGCTGGTTCGGAAGTACCTGAATATTCCTAAATATATAAACCGGTTTATTAGTAATCCTAACCCGAAGCATCCGAGGGTACCTACGATAAATAATCGTGAAATGGTTACTTCGCGTGAAAAAAATAAATAAAAAAGAATAACAATTATCCATGCTAAGAAAATCTGGATGGTACGTTTAATATAATCTTCAAAATTTAAAATTATTGTTTTTGCATAAGCTCTTAAAAA
>CBIGQT010000667.1:0-2213 GCA_966191655.1 uncultured Ginsengibacter sp. | reverse complement strand
AGTCAACACCGTTTTTTATTTTTATATCAATAAGTTCATCAGCAAAAAAAATTGCAACATTTGGTTTTGGATGGGTGCCTGATCTTCCTGATCAGCGGGACCTAATGTATTCAGCGCCCATGATGGTAATGAAAAAATTACCCGCAAAGATTGACCTGCGAAATAAATGCCCGAAAGTATATAACCAGGGACAACTGGGAAGCTGTACAGCCAACGCATTATCGGGAGCTTTTGAGTTTAGCAGGAAAAAACACAAGCTAAAAGACTTTATGCCTTCAAGATTATTTCTTTATTATAATGAAAGAGTAGCGATTAATACCGTTAATTCCGATAGCGGCGCATATATAAGAGATGGCATAAAATCATTAAACACCTCAGGCATTTGCCCGGAGAAAGAGTGGAAATACGACATTACTAAATTTGCCGATAAGCCACCGCAGAAATGTTATACTGACGCATTGAAATCAACTATAAAAAGTTACCAGAGATTAACCAATACTAATTTGCCGCAATTGCAATCGTGCCTTTCTGAAGGATATCCATTTGTATTTGGTTTCACTGTGTACGAAAGTTTCGAAAGCCAGGCTTTGGCTCAAACAGGCATGATGCCAATGCCGAAGCCAAGTGAAAAGGTTGTTGGCGGACATGCAGTAATGGCGGTAGGTTACGATGAAAGTAAACATTGCTTTATTATAAGAAATTCATGGGGAACCGATTGGGCAATAAAGGGATATTTTTATATGCCTTATGCATATATTACCAGCGCTAACCTGTGCGATGATTTCTGGACAATAAGGTTTTGATATTTGTTGTTTTGGTTTTTCAAACGAAGAACTCCCGCTAATTAAAGGGGAGTTCTTTTTTTTATTTAATAATTTGCAATATATTTTTTAATAAATAAAATTTTAAAATGTGCCTGACAACACCGAAGAAATAAAATTAAAAACAGGAGAGACCACTACGATAAACTTAAAAGGTCTTGCAACCGCAGGTTATCAATGGAATTATACAATTGATGGCAATAAAAATCTTGTAACAATATCAAAAGATTATGCACTAACGGATAACGTTAATCGAAAACCCGTAGGAGCCAGCGCCGATGAAGTTTTTACAATTACGGCAGTTAAGCCCGGTACGGTAAATGTCTACTTTTTTCAAAGCAGAAGCTGGGAAAAAAATGCGAATCCGGCAAACGAAAAAAGAATACAAATTATAATTGAATGAATCAATATTGTTCCTTCTCATTAGGAAAGTCTTTTGATTTTATGTCCTTAATATATTGTTGAACTGCACCGGTAACTTTTTCGTGGAGGTTTAAATAAGTTCTTAAAAAACGCGGTTTAAATTCTGTAGTAATGCCAAGCATATCGTGCATTACCAATACCTGTCCGTCGCAGGAATTGCCTGCGCCAATTCCAATGGTTGGTATAGAGAGACTCTCCGAAACTTCTTTTGCCAGGGATGCAGGAATTTTTTCAAGCACTATACCAAAGCATCCGGCCTCCTGCAAAAGCAATGCATCTTTTTTAAGTTTTTCCGCTTCCTGTTCTTCTCTTGCTCTAACGGTGTAAGTTCCAAATTTATAAATGGATTGAGGTGTTAATCCAAGATGTCCCATCACAGGCACACCCGAACTTAAAATTCTTTTTACCGATTCAAGAATTTCTTCCCCGCCTTCCAGCTTTATAGCGTGTGCTCCTGTTTCCTTCATAATTCTTATGGTGGAACTCAATGCTTCTTTGCTGTTGCCCTGGTAACTTCCGAAAGGTAAATCAACAATAATTAAAGATCTGTCACAGCCACGCACAACCGAAGATGCATGGTAGATCATTTGGTCTAATGTTATCGGCAATGTTGTTTCATGTCCTGCCATAACATTGCTCGCACTGTCGCCCACGAGTATAATATCAATTCCGGCAGCATCAAATATTTTTGCGAACGAATAATCATAAGCAGTAATCATAGATATTTTTTCACCAACCAACTTCATTCTTAACAATGTATTGGTTGTTATCTTTTTTACTTCTTTATTTACTGACATAGCATTAGTTTTAAAAGAAAAAAAAGCGACAGGAGGGAGATGGCTCTGCGTTAGAATAAAACAAATCCTTTTTGAGCGTTCGCGGAGTAAATGTAGAAATATTTATTCAGGAAAAATAAAATATTGAGTTGCGAAATATAAATATGAGTTGCGAAATATGGAAGAAAATTGA
>CBIGQT010000666.1:0-2213 GCA_966191655.1 uncultured Ginsengibacter sp. | reverse complement strand
CCCTACATTCCTGCATTAGAAAAAGAAAAATTGGCAAAAAATGTAACTGAATTTGAGCCTGAAATTGCTTTGTTTGTCCCGGGGAATGATCCATTTATTTTTTATGAGAAGATTGCAAAATTTGCCCAATCACATTTGAATGCTAACGGTAATGTATATGTGGAAATACACGAGAATTATTCAGGCGAAGTGCAGCAAATATTTGATTCGCATAATTTTAAAACAGAAATAAGAAAAGACATTTATGGCAAGGATCGGATGATAAAGGCAAATTAATTACCTGGCATGTACCGAAGCGGAAGTAGTTGCGCCCAATTTTTTGGCGACTTCCATTATTCTTACAACGTCGCCCCAGTTCACCAGTGAGTCAGCATTGATAACCACGGCAGGTTTAGTACTGTCTCCCACACGAAGTTGTTTTCTCAAGGAAGATTCTAAAGAGTCGAAAACTATCTTTTGTTGTCCGAGATAAATGTCCCGGTTTTTATTAATACTCACTATAACGCTTTGTTTCGCCTTTGTTTCGCTTGTTGCCCGTGGGTTATTCATTTTTATTACATTGGGATTAGCCAATGTGGATATGATTAGGAAGAAGAACATAAGTATAAATAAAATATCATTCAAAGGTCCTGTGTCCAGTTCGGTTTCTATGTTCTTAAATTTCTTTCTTATGCTCATGTTTTATTGTACTAAATCAGTAATGAAGTTACCGGGTAGGTTCCTGTAAAATATCTGTGAATTCGGCTACTGCAATTTCCATTTTATTTTCTATGCGGTTAATTTGCGCAGCAAGATAACTGTGACCTATATACGCCAATATGCCGATAATTAAACCTGTTGCAGAAGTGATCATTTTTATATAGATGCCATCGGCAATCGTATTGGGCGTATATTCTGTGCTTGCCGCAATTCCTTTGAATAGCGCAAGCATCCCTATAATAGTTCCAAGAAAGCCAAACAAAGGCGCAATGCGGGCCACAATTGAAATGATAGAAAGATTTTTTTCGAGTTTATATAATTCGAGAGCGCCAACATTTTCCATACTTTTTTCGATAGCGTCCATTGGCTTGCCAATACGTTGTATTCCTTTATCAACGACTTGCGCAACGGGGTTGTCATTATTTTTTGAAAAACTTCTGGCAGCAGCTACATTGCCCGTAACAATATGGTCGCGGATGATGCGCATAAAGTTATCATCAATCCTGGAAGCTTTTTTTATAGCAATTAATCTTTCAAAAAAGAAATAGACAGCCGCAACAAATAAAATTGCCAGCGGTATCATAATGACGCCACCGCTTACGAGTACTTCCCATAAGTTTTGAGTTTTTGGTATTGTATGAGTGATTGCGCTTGAATCAATTTGCAGGAAAAATAAATCCATTTAAGTAGGTTTGGTAACAAATGTAAAAAGTAATTCCATAAATGTGCTATAGCAATAAATTGTATGATAAACTTTAACTTAAATGTTAAAAGCCATTGTGAAAATTCATTAATGTATTAAATAACGTTAATGGCTACTCTATTTTTAAAAATATTTCATACATCAGCTTTTTTCTTCCCAAATCATACACAAATGCACAATCGTTTCGGCGGCCTTTGCCATATCTTTTACGCCTATCCATTCCAGTTTGGAATGGATACATTGCATACCCGTAAAAATATTTGGACAAGGCAATCCCATAAAACTTAGCCTACTCCCATCCGTTCCGCCACGGATACTTTCTGTTGTAACATTAAGTCCGGAGCGGTTTATAGCTTCGGCCGCATAAACTGCCACCTGTGGATTTTTATCAAGCACTTGTTTCATATTCCTGTATTGCTCGTTAATTATGAATTCCATCGATGCGCCGCGATAATGGCTCACAACTGCTTCGGCGATACTTTTTAATCTTTCTTCATGCTGCTTTAAAAGATCATTATCAAAATCTCTTACAATAAATTCAAGCGTTGCTCTTTCTGCGATACCTTCCATGCGAACAGGATGAACGAAGCCTTCCTTTTTTTCTGTTGCTTCAGGAGCCCATTCTGTTGTAGGCAGCGCATGAAGAATTTCCCCGGCAATCTTTAAAGCATTTACTAATTTGTTTTTTGCATAACCCGGATGCGCAATTACGCCATTAATAATGATATTGACTCCATCTGCACTAAACGTTTCATCTTCGAGACTGCCTGCTTCTCCGCCATCAAGCGTGTAGCCGAAATCTGCCCCGAGC
>CBIGQT010000665.1:0-2214 GCA_966191655.1 uncultured Ginsengibacter sp. | reverse complement strand
GTCTATTCAAAAAGTTTTTCTTTTATTTTAAGACAATTTGCTGCATAACATTGAAAGACTTAAAGACACAGAAATATTGTACCAACAGGCAATTCAGCTGCATAAAAAGAAATTGCTGGAATATAAGAGTAATGAAATTCATATTCCTGTTTTAAAATTACTTAAAGCTGAACCTTTAAAAACTATCATTTATGAAATCATAAAAGAAGTTGGTTTTACAGCGCATCAAACTGATGAGGTGCTGCATTTACTAAAAAGCGAAAGTGGTAAATATGTTTCATCATCCACACATAAAATAATTAAAGACCGTAAATGGATTATAATAACTCCGGATAATACTATAGTGTCTTCCAATATTTTAATTGATAAAATTGATAAGAAGATTGCTTTTGAAAATGGCCAATTGGATATAAAAGAATTGGAAAGAGACCGTGCATCTATTTTAGCTGAAAACTCAATCGCAATGCTGGATGCAAAAGATATTGTGTTTCCATTACTATTAAGAAAATGGAAACAGGGCGACTATTTTTATCCTTTGGGCATGCAGAGCCTGTCTGCCGGCAGGCGGGGAAAAAAGAAGCTCAGCAGATTTTTTATTGACCAAAAATTATCTCTTGTTGAAAAGGGAAAAATTTGGATTATAGAAAGCGATAAGAAAATTCTTTGGGTTGTTGGTAAAAGAATTGATGACCGGTTTAAAATTACTAACTCAACCAAAACTATTCTTCGAATCATATTTAGCGGAAAGTGAAAATTTTATGTGGGTCAAGGTTTTTTACTGCATCAATAAAATGATCCAGCACCGGGTAATTAGAAAATAGTCTGCTGGTAACAATCAAAAAAATAATTCCAAAAAGCGCTCCCCATATATGTGCAGAATGATTGACACGGCCGCCGCCTTTTTTATCCAACCAGTAAGATACTCCAAGATAAATGATACCAAATAAAAAGCCCATCATATAGACAGGGATAAATATTAACCCGATACCCTGCAGCGGATTAAATATAATATAGGCGAAGACTACAGCTGATACAGCGCCGGAAGCGCCAAGGCTCCTGTAAGACGGATTATTTTTATTCTTTAAATAACTTGGTATTACACAAACAATCAAGGCACTCACGTACATAATGATGTATAATAATTTTCCATAGCTTCCAAATATAGCATCAAATATTTCTTCCGTAATATTTCCGAATAAATAAAAAGCGTACATATTAAAAAACAAATGCCCCGGATCGGCATGAATAAAACCACAGGTAATGAAGCGGTAATATTGTCTGTTATTTGTGATAGCCGGCGGATAAAAAATAAGATCATCTATCAATTTCGGGCTACGGAAACCTGCTAAAGAAATGATGGCGGTAATTATTATTATAATAACAGTTATGGTCATGTGTATTTTTTATAAAACATCAAACATACAGATAAACTAAGAATGATGGTATTTTTCATTTCTGATAATTGTGCAAGCCCTATACACCTGTTCGGTAAGAATAAGCCTTACTAATTGATGAGGGAAAACCAATTTGGATAAGCTCCATTGGTAACGGGATTTTTTCAAAATTGTTTCATCAAGGCCATAAGCACCGCCGATTAAAAAAATTAAATTTCTTGCGCTTTCATTTGCTCGTTGCCGGATAAACTTCGCAAGCTCCAATGAATTCCACTGATTGCCGTTTTCATCAAGCCCAATCAATATATCATCATTCTGAAGGGCATTCAGCAGTTGCATCGCTTCGCTTTTTTTAATCTGCTCCTCAGATGTACTTTTTGAAGGCGGAAAAATTTTCCATTCAACAGGATAATAATGAGAAATTCGTTTTGTAAAAATTTCAATGCCTTCTTTTACGTAGTGTTCATGGGCTTTCCCAACCGACCAGAAATAAATTTTCATAACTTTATAAAGGTGCAATATTCCAAATTATTTGCCTGAACAAATTATTTATTATTTTTGCCGCCCAATAGTTGCGTATCCCGATTCAATAGGGAACCTGGCGATCGGAAGGTGGAGTACAATATTTGGCTGCGTAGCTCAATTGAATAGAGCATCTGACTACGGATCAGAAGGTTTTAGGTTTGAATCCTAACGCGGTCACAACACAGAACTGAGCGGCATTTTTTGCTGCTCAGTTCTTTAATCCCCTTCAAACTCCACCGGCCCGCCAACTCCAAATAATCTTAAAGCAAGTTCCTTTCCAACACCATCCTCCTTT
>CBIGQT010000664.1:0-2216 GCA_966191655.1 uncultured Ginsengibacter sp. | reverse complement strand
CCTTTGTAAGGAACAAAAGGAGTGTTTTTCCTGTTTCTTTATGGAATAAAAGCCGGTTGTTTGGTAATGACAATGTATTACATTCTTATCTCATTATTATTAACTTTCTGTGTTTCTTTTTCTCAAAAGAAAAAAAAATCTACTGATAATATTTCTGCTGATAAAACACTTACCATTCAAAAAAATCTCTCTGATTCTGAGTTGCTCGATCTCGTTCAAAAACAAACCTTTAGATATTTCTGGAATTTTGCGCATCCCATTAGTGGCATGGCGCGGGAGAGAAGTAATGTAGAGTACGATTATGGAAGTGAGGTGGTAACTACGGGTGGTACCGGGTTTGGTGTTATGTCAGTAATCGTGGCAACAGAACGCAAGTGGATTACAAGAGATACTGCTGCAAAGTTTTTATTAAAAATGGTAAAATTTTTATTTAAAGCAAATTCTTACCATGGCGTATTTCCACACTGGATGGACGGTGTAACGGGAAAAACGATTCCTTTCAGCCGTAAAGATGATGGCGCGGACCTTGTAGAAACTTCTTATCTCTTCCAGGGATTGTTATGTGCAAGGCAATATTTTAATGCAGATAATGAAACAGAAAGAGCTTTACGAAATCGTATTAACTGGATGTGGAACGATATAGAATGGAACTGGTTTACAAGAGATGGCCGTGAGGTATTGTATTGGCACTGGAGCCCCAATAACGGCTGGGCTATGAATTTTCCTGTGCGTGGTTTTAATGAATGTTTGATTATGTATATCCTTGCGGCAAGCGGAGAGCATCACCCTGTAACATCTGCGGTATATCATCGTGGCTGGGCACAAAGCGATTTTTTTAAAAACGGAAAGAAGTTTTACGGCTATACGTTACCGTTAGGTTTCGATTATGGTGGCCCGCTTTTCTTTTCCCAGTATTCTTTCCTGGGGCTTGACCCACATGGTTTAAAGGATGAATATGCAGATTACTGGGAACAGAATCAAAACCATACCCTAATAAACCATGCTTACTGCGTTGACAATCCCAAACATTTTAAAGGATATGGTGAAGATTGCTGGGGCCTTACAGCGAGCGACACCTATAACGGCTACAACGCTTTTTCACCAACGAATGATTTTGGAACGATAACTCCTACTGCTGCACTTTCTGCGTTTCCTTATACTCCTGAACTTTCCATGAAAGCGTTAAGACATTTTTATAACGATTTGGGAGATAAAATTTGGGGTGAATATGGATTTACGGATGCGTTTAATGAAACACAAAACTGGTATGCAAAATCATATTTGGCTATTGATGAAGGTCCCATAGTAGCCATGATAGAAAATTACCGGAGCGGCTTGCTTTGGAAATTATTTATGAGCTGTCCTGAAATTAAAAATGGTTTAATGAAATTAGGATTTGAAAGCCCGTATTTGAAATAAGCTATTTAAGATTTATGGAAATGAATTTCAAAATCTGCCATTGGAGCAAAAAAATAATTTGATAAAGATTTATTAGGAGAGGTTGTATGATGCAAAAAATTATTTCAACAATTGTCGTATTCACTATCAGCACATTTTTATTTGCACAAAAAAGCAAACAATTAAAAGCATATCCTGATTCTATTGCGCCTGTCGGAATTATTAAAAATTTACCTGATTCGGAATTGTTAGAAATTGTTCAGCGTCAAACCTTCCGTTTTTTCTGGCACTATGCACATCCGGTTAGTGGCCTCGCAAGAGAAAGAGATAATACAGTTAGAGCAGATTATTACTGGGACTATATAAATGAAGCGGAGGATGTTCCCAATTTCAGCCAGGGAATCTTAGGCCCTGAAGCATGTGCTATCGGCGGAACAGGATTTGGTATCCTGTCAACAATTGTTGCAGTAAATCGTGGCTGGATTGGCAAAGACACCACATTAAAACGTTTGGTAAAAATTGTTGATTTTTTAAATAAAGCAGATTGCTTTCATGGCATCTATCCTCACTTTATGAATGGAGCTACTGGTAAAACAATTCCTTTCGGAAGATTAGATGATGGCGCAGACATAGTGGAAACATCCTATCTCTTTATGGGACTTTTATGTGCTAAAGAATATTTTAATGGAGGTACGCCTTTGGAAAAATATTTTAGAAACAGGGTTGAAGGGATGTGGAATGTTGCGGACTGGAACTGGCATAGCAAAGGGGATGATAAATTTTTATACTGGCACTGGAGTCCGGCAAATGATTTTGAT
>CBIGQT010000663.1:0-2218 GCA_966191655.1 uncultured Ginsengibacter sp. | reverse complement strand
GTGATCTGAAAATCGCTATTTCAACAAATGGCGCATCGCCAACAATTGCTAAAAGATTAAAAGAACAGATAAATGAAATGATGCCTGATGAAATTGAAAATGTTTTACAAAATATGCAAATATTAAGAAATGGAATTAATGGAGACTTTGCTGAAAAAGTAAAACATTTAAATAATGTCACCAGTGTTTTGGCAGCAAAAAGTCTTACTGAGAAGGAAAGGCAGAAACCAGGCACAAAACAGTGGCAAAAAATTGTTGCTTTTTGCCTGCTCGCTTTTTGCTTCATGATATTAGGGCATGAAATTTTATCCAATGTTCCATTGCATAAATTATTAGATAATATAAAAAATATTCCGCAACATATAGATCTGAAACCATTTTTCATAATGTTCTTAACCGGCTTTATAGCACAAATGGTTGATGGTTCATTGGGAATGGGTTATGGAACTATTTCAACAACATTCCTTTTAGCAAATGGTGTTAATCCTGCAATAGTTAGCAGCAGGGTGCATTCTGCGAGAGTCTTTTCCAGCGGCGTTTCCGGCTATAGCCACCACCGTTTTGGCAATATTAATAAAAAATTATTCAGAGCTCTGGTCGTGCCCGGAATTATTGGGGCTGTTATCGGCTCTACTTTGGCTTTTCTAAGCCAGAAATATGCAGCTTATGTTCGCATACCTCTTTCATTTTATACTTTATACCTTGGCTATTTTATTTTTCGAAAAGCTTTTAAAAAGAAACAGGTCAATGGTAAAATAAAAAGAGCCGGATGGCTCGCAACCATTGGTGGATTTATGGATTCCTTTGCCGGCGGGGGTTGGGGAACACTTGTTACAAGTACTTTGATCTCAAAAAGAAAAAGCCCCCGTTATGTTATAGGTTCTGTTTGTCTTGCTGAATTTTTTGTTGTTCTTTGCAGTTCAATTACATTTTTCATTTTCTTAAAAAGCCTTCCCCTGGCTGATATTGCCGGGCTTATTTTCGGCGGATTACTTGCTGCTCCTTTGGCCGCAAGATTAGTAGGAAAAGTTCCCATAAAAAAAATGTTTATTGCTATTGGTATACTGGTTAGCCTAACGAGTTGTATGACCCTGTGGAAAGCAATAGTACAGTTACTTCTTATACTTAATTAAAAAAAATAAATTAATACCCTATAAATTTGGTAGACTAATAAAAAAGATTTTATATTTGCAAATAACTTATTAAATGAAACAATATTTTACATTGACCCGACTCTATACTTTTTTATCGATGCGATGTTGCCATCCACTTCTTTGTAATCTTTTCAAATAATAGATTTAACTTATTAAAATTTTTTTATCAAATAGTCTACAAAAATAGTAGACTAATAATTACCTTAATACTAACTTTTAATTTTTATGAATATCAAACCAAGCATAAAGAAAATAATTGTAACAGTTATCCTTTTATTTCCTGCCTTTGCATTTGCACAATTAAACGGGTCAGTAATTGTAAGTGGCAAAATCCTCGATGATCACGGCGAACCACTTGTTGCTGCAAGTGTCACAGCAAAAGGTTCAAAACGCGGAACTATTACAGATTCCCTCGGATATTTTTCATTGGTAACTAATCAAAGATTCCCCTTCAGGCTTTTAGTTTCTTCGATAGGTTTTCAGCAACAGGAAATAGAAGTAAAAAATCCTGATTCAAAATTATCAGTACAGTTATCATCGCAAACATATCTTGCTAATGAAATTGTTATAACTGCAAGTCGTAAAAGCGAGAAGATATTACAGTCACCTGTAACTATTGAAAAACTTGATATAAAAGCTTTAAAAGAAACTCCATCTGCATCTTTTTATGATGCATTGGGAAATGTAAAAGGAGTTCAGTTAACCACATCATCTCTTACTTTTAAAGTCCCTAATACAAGAGGTTTTAACGCTCCAAATAATTTTCGCTTCATGCAGGTTGTGGATGGTGTTGATATTCAGTCAGCAACATTAGGTGTGCCATTAGGAAATGCAATTGGCCCCACGGAGCTCGATATACAAAGTGTAGAAATCACGCCAGGTGCTTCTTCTGCATTGTATGGCATGAATGCAATAAATGGAATGAGTAACCTCACAACTAAAAGTCCTTTCCTTTCGCAAGGATTAAGCATATATCAGCAAGTGGGCTTTAATCATTTTAATGATGTTGAAAAATCTGCAAGTCCTCTTACAACTACGGCTATCCGTTATGCAAAAGCATTTAA
>CBIGQT010000662.1:0-2220 GCA_966191655.1 uncultured Ginsengibacter sp. | reverse complement strand
ATATTGGCTGCCCGCTCTTCAAGAATATTTAAGGTTTCTTTTGCTTTTTTTGTTCTTATTTCTACATAAAAGTTATTTGTTTCTGCTACAATTCTGTCCGTAAAATCCTTTGTAAATTTTTCATCGGGTGATGTTACAATCACTTCATAAATACTCAATTTACGGTCGGGCCGCTGTGCAATTATATAATTACTTGCAAATTCACCGTAAACGCTAAAAAGCAAACTGTCCTGTTGGTATGAAAAACTAGATCTTGATTGATTTATGGGAAAATGTATTTTATTAATAGTTGAATTAGCACTCCTGTTCATTAAATTCAGAAAATATTCAATAAGTGTATACGGTTGTTTATGAAAAGTGTCTACAGATAAAAGTACACGTTCTACCATGCGCCGGCTTTTCATTATATCCAGAATATTGTCTCCCGCAAAAATATCTTTTCCACTACCTAAACTTATACCAAATTGTGAAGCCAGGCTCATAAAATTACCAATTCCACTACTTCCGCCATCGTCATCTAAAGCAAATGTAAGATGGCTTTTATAAGTTGTTTTCTGTTTACCGGCATAAATAATTCCCGCGATTCCTGCCGATAATCCTACAATTAGAAATAACCACCAAACTCTCAGAATGTTTTTTATCATAGCATCCAAACTCTCTTTAAAAGGAGGCTTCACATTTTCAACATTTTGAATAATATTATTTTCCTCTAAAGCCATATATTATTAAATTATTTTTGACAATTATAGTTTTATTACATTTACCAAAATGCCCAATGATGATATTAGCAGTGCAAGTTCAGTTATGCTAAGCCTTGTACGATTGTTTTTTTCTTTTTGTGGCACATAAATTTCTGACCGCGGTGTAACAGAAGGATAGGATTTAAAGAATAAAAAATGTTTTACTGATGCTGCCTTACCGTCCGGATAAATAACTAAGGCTCCCGTTTTACGTGCGTAAGCGGTAAAATTGCCTGCCTGTTGGACATAATATTTAAGATTTTTATTTGCTTTATATGCCACGATGGTAGGGAAATAAACTTCTCCGGAAATCCGGACCAAATTTGTGCTTCTATCTATTGTGAGAACATCACCATCATCAAGAGTCAAATTCTCAGGGCTTTCCGGATGAGCTAAAGCTGTACCTAAATCAACGCTTATTAAATCATAGGATTTATATAATTCTTCTTGCAGCCGTTTATCTTGAGCAAGACTATCCGGGTTAATATCCAAAATTCTTTGAAAAAGCTCCTCCTTTTCCTGCCTGGTTAAATTTGATTTTGTACTTCTTCTTATTGTGATAGAATTACTATCGGCAGATGCCTTAAATCCGCCAGCTCTTTGTATAATATCACTGATTCGTTCTCTGCTATTTATGAGGCCGTATCTCCCTGAGCTTTTTACTTCTCCCTGAACTAAAACAGTCCTTTGCTGCGTATAACCCGGAAGACGTTTAACAATTACAATATCAAAAGGCTGCAGGTTAATACTATTTTGCAGTTGACTACTGTTGTTAAGATCAATATTAAAAACAGCACTTTCATTGTGATTGGGCTGGTTTACATTTACGCTTTTTATTCTTCTGGAAATTTCTATATTGGATGAATCTCCCGATTCTGTTAACCCACCAACAGAAAGTAGCAGATCATTAAGACTAAAATTTTCACGCCAGGGAATTTGCCCTGGTTTCCTTACATTTCCTTCTACCGTTATGTAGTTTTTATCGTTATATTCAAAGATGGAATGAATATATAATGAATCATCCTTTTTTAGAAAAATGGTCTGATTAAATTGTAAAACCGAATCAAGGTCTATTGAAAAGGTTGTTGGCGTATTATTGTTTAGGTATCTGAAAATAGTCGCTCTTTTTGTATAAGCATCCTGTATGAGACCACCAGCTTTATCTATCAGATCTTTAACTGTAATATCGGGGCTTAACTGATAAGCCCCCGGCCTGTTTATGGAACCGGAAATCACGACTCTGTTAGAAAATATATCCTGTAACTTCCTCACTACATATTCATCACTACCGTTTGGCTTAAAATTATCATACTGAGACGATTCGACATCAATGATTTTCTTTTCAGAGTCAGTGACTCTAACTACAGAGACCGCGCCTCTATAAGCTGCATCAGTAAAACCACCGCAATAGGTAAGAAGATCACTAAATGATTCAGTATCCAGCATTTCAAACTTTCCTTCTCTTTTGACATTGCCCGAG
>CBIGQT010000661.1:0-2223 GCA_966191655.1 uncultured Ginsengibacter sp. | reverse complement strand
TACCAGATAATGCATAAGCATTGTAGAGGTAATCTGCTTTTGTAATAGTATGCTGAAAATTATAATGTACAGTATTAATCCCAATATGTAACTGATCAGTAGAGTAGGCGAGATTCCCACCTAAAGTTAGCTGGCCTTGTGAATTTTTGCCTGCAACTTCACTTGCCGTACGGTGGTATCCTGAAGTTTGCAGAGAAGAAACAAAATCATCAGAATTTAAAGTATCTACATTAAAATTCGCATCAACTCTATTATAACTTGCAAAGCCTGTAGCTTCCCAATTATTCTTTTGCAATGTAATACCTGCGCCCCTGTTGAATGCTATTTCACCTGCAGAGTTATAAGGTCTCAAAACCTCCGATTGTCTTTTAATATTTATTACCTCCGGCCCTTTTTTAAAAGCAAGCCCTCCCCATTGAGTTAATCCCTGGCCAAGATTAACTGTAAAGTCCCCAAGGGCAAGTGACTTAATTATTCCCAGTTTTCTTACAAAAAAATGGGCCGAATAAAAGTCGAAGCCATATTTTTGCGCTCCTTTAAAAAACTGCTCTCCGGCATCTTTTTCAGCTGTAACTCCATATTGCAAAAGATTTTTAAATATATATTTATAACGTATTAAAATATGTTGCGGACTTCCGGGATAAAAATTTGTTGCAGTAGAACTGTCTAAAAAATATCCTTTCGACTTTTCCAATGTTTGTATATCTCTAAGTAAGAGTGTATTTCTTCCACTTCTTAAACGGCTTCCAACACTATTGAATGCATTAACCTTGCTGCTAACGGTTATGTAAGGCCTTATCCGTTTTATTAAATTTATACTCCAGCCGGGTATAGCCTGCAATTCATAAATGCTAATAAAATTGCCCAGCAACTTTCTATATAATATTAAATTATTTATTTGAACAGGCGATAATAATTTAAGTTGCTGTAATTGACCTACGGAAGTATAATTTAAATTGATCGGATCTTTAGTGAATTGTACCAATTCCTGAAGGTAAGAATCATCTTCCGTAACTTCATCACCGTTCGCCTCGGTAAGATTTTCCAATTGTTGCTGAATAACCGGTGGTGGTTCTATAGGATCGTGGGGTATTGCTTGTGCACACAGATTTTTAAAAGAAAAACATGACAGTAAACATAATACAATGGGCAAAAAAAGTTTTCTATAATTAGTTTTTTTCAACTTCTTTGGATTTGAAATTTACTATCAGCATTACACCGGGACTAAGCCCAAGCTGGGCATGATAACTGGCGCTAACATCAAGACGTATATTATTCCAGCTTAGACCTGCACCTGCATAAGGAGATCCATTTTCAGAATTTATTCCTGCCCTCACAAAAAATTGTTTCTGGAAATTATATTGTATCCCGGCATTCACATTTACGGGTAAATCTTCCTGCTTCACAATTTCCGCACTTACCAAAAAGCTTTCTGAGGCTTCGTAGCCAATACCGAATTTGTAAATGGAACTTAGCTTTTCGTTATTAGTTTTCGATAAGTTACCTCCTACCGGATTATAAAAATGAAAGCCTGCATTTAGTTTATCTGTAAGATGAGCAATAAGTCCCAGTTCAAAATTCACTGCCGAAGAATTCTGATAAGTTGGTATCCTGAACGAGTAATAGTTGAATTTTACTCCAATATCTAATTTGTGTCCGAGGCTTCTTGCATAAGCCAGACCGATCTGCGATTCATTATAATTTTTAAATCCAAAATAATCTATTTGTATTCCAAAGTTCCCCTCCTTGGTTGGCATAATAACTACCGCGGAATACATATTGGTAGCATTCAACAGAAACCTGTTTTCTCCATATGCGCCAATAGCAGCATTTTTTATTTGCGCAAGGGCAGCCTGGTTTGATGTAAAAGAAAATGCATCCACATGATTGATACTGTATGCTCCCAATCCAATATAAGGTGCAGCTACTGGCCTCCTGACTGATTGGGCCTTAAGACCTGTAGTTATTAAAACAAATGTAAAGAGTGTAAAAAAATTTCTCAAAGCATAGTTTTAGTATCCTTATAAATATAAAGATTAAAATTAAAATGCGATTCAATGCATAAAAAATAATATTAAGTAAACGCATGTAGTTAATTTTGCCACATGCAAATATTAGATGGAAAGCTGGCATCAACTGCTATAAAGGATGATTTAAAAAATAAAATTTCTGATTTAAAAAATTCCGGAAAAAAAATACCACACCTTGCTGCTGTGCTGATTG
>CBIGQT010000660.1:0-2227 GCA_966191655.1 uncultured Ginsengibacter sp. | reverse complement strand
GCGAGAATTTTTTGATCAGGCTCCCACCGATAGGTTAAGCCGTAAGAGCCGTTCCAGTCTATAGTTAAATCTTTGCTGACGCGATGTGTACCTTCTACAACCGAATTTAAAATTCCATCACCTGCTGCCTCAGAATTATTGCTTTTTATAAAGAACTCTGACGATTGTCCATTGATAACGTTTGAACCATCTCTTATACCAACAAATTTTTTAAATTTATTGTTATATAATGTTTTCCATGAAATTTTATTTTTCTTGTAGGAATAAGTCAGGTTTAGCAGCGCAGAAACATTGCTGCTAAATTCATAATTATTGGTATTATAAAAGTATTCAGGCACAGAATAAGTTTCATACTCATCTCTCTCATTTTGGAAAACCTTCCTCTCCTCACTATAACCGATTGAATACAGGTATCCTAATTTTTTGCCTCCATTTAAAAGTTTGGTATTACCCCCTGTGTATGATACGCCAAAATTCGGCAGGCTTTTATTGGCGCTGCTATAGCCATAAGTATTGGAAAACTGCTTTGTAATAAATTTTTTATCTGCGTCACTAAGGTTTATAAGGTCAGTGCGATGTTCATAATAAGAACGCGGAATAAGCCGGGAATCATCGAAATAGCCAAGCCAGTCCAAACTGCCTTCAGGAAATCCTTTATAGAAATTTTTACCGGTTGTTAAAGAATTATACCCCATGGAAACCGACAATTCATTTAACTTTTTTGAAGGATAATCTTTGGTAGAAATTTTTATCGCTCCTCCTGAAAAATCACCGGGAAGGTCAGGAGTGGAAGATTTGTAAATAACGATATTATCAATTACTGAAGAGGGGATGATGTCAAAAGAAAATGCCCTTTTATCAAGCTCTGTACTTGGTAAAACTGAATTGTTTAACAAGGCCGTATTGTATCTTTCGTTTAGTCCCCGTATTACAACAAATTTGTTATCCTGAACAGATGCGCCGCTTACTCTTTTCAGAACCTCCCCGGTGTTTTTATCGGGCGATCTTCTAATTATTTCTGATGATATACCGTCTGAGATAGATGAGCTATTTTTTTGTGCTATGTATAAGGAAGACACCGTTTCCCTACGGGAACTAACCCCGGTAATTATAACCTCTCTGAGATTTCCAATCGCTTTTTCGAGTACTATATTTATAACACTTCCATCGGCAATTGCGTCAGTTATTTCTTTTGTCTTATACCCTACATTCGAGATTTTAATTGTATATTTTTTTCCTGCCGCGGCTTGTATTAAAAACCTCCCGTCAACGTCGGTAGTGGTTCCTTTTGCTGAATTATCAACTGTTACCGTAGCGCCAACTACGGGACTGTTGGTCTCTGAATCTGATACTTTTCCGGATAATTTTACATTCTGGGCCGGAAGAAAAAAACAAGTACAAGAAAGAAAAAAAACAAGGAGTACTTTGGTAGCTAACCCATTAACGCACATAAGCATAATATTTGCGCAAAGGAACTTATTCCATATTAAGACAAGGTTAAGGCAATGTTACGTAAACGTTATGAAATCACATTTGTATGGCCATAACATTGCGAACAACTCAGATGAGCGTGATTTATCATTTTATTTATAAATGCACTTTCTTTATTGTGTCTTATGTTACCAAATCATTAACAAAGAAGAAATTTCCTGATTAAAATTTGTTAATACTATTTTTGCTCAAATTCATTTTTCATGGCGATGAACTCAATTTTAAAATTTTTTCTGCCTAAGGATAAAGTTTTTTTTCAACTATTTGAAAGCGTTGCAGAAACTGTAATTATAATGGCCGGCAGATTAATTGATGTAATAAATGAAAAAGATTTTGAAAAGAGAGCTATATTAATTAAAGAAATTGAAGACCTGGAACACGTTAATGATGACTACACTCACAGGATATTTACTGAACTGGGAAGAAATTTTATAACTCCTTTTGACCGGGAAGACATACACTACCTGGCCACCTCCCTTGATGATATCTGTGATTACATTTATGCCTCGGCAAAAAAAATAAATTTTTACAAAGTAAATCCTGATGATAGTGGATTTCAAAAAATGGGGGAACTTATTTTAAGCAGTTGTACCGAAGTGCAAAAAGCAGTTCTTGAGTTAAGGGATATGAAAAACTTAAGACGAATTACTGACGCCATGGTATTAATAAACAGCATCGAAAACCAGGCTGATGATATATTTGACATGAGCATTGAAAAACTTTTTGAAAACGAGCC
>CBIGQT010000659.1:0-2228 GCA_966191655.1 uncultured Ginsengibacter sp. | reverse complement strand
GTATTCCTGTACAAAGTATCATTTTAATTTAAAAAGAACGCAAATAATTTGTTTCTGTATGTACTCAATATTTAAGTTTGCGATTTCCTGTTTCATATTAACAATGTAAACTTATCCAAAGAAAAAAATTCTTTGCAATCCTAAAAACAAAAAACCGGTAAACACTAATTTTTACGAGCTATAAGTTTTGAAGGAATTCAACTTTATTGGGGCGGGAGGATATTAAAAATCCTTTCTTCTTTTTCATATTCCCTTCTGATGCCTTCCAGAATATCTTCCTTTGAAATTATAGTCCTGTTCCTGAAAATTGTTTGTAATGATGCGTAATGAATTACACTTACTATAGAAGAACCGCTAAGCTCATACCTGTTTGAAATAACCGCCAGGTCTGCATCTTCGGCGAGAGAAGCTTTTGCCGGTAGCGATGTTTTCCATATTGCATGGCGCTCATCTGCATTGGGCATCGGGAAATGTATGATAGCATTAAAACGCCTGATAAACGCCTGGTCAATATTACTTTTAAAATTCGATGCAAGAATAATAAGGCCGGGAAAATCTTCTACCCGTTGCAATAAATAAGAAACTTCCTGGTTGGCGTATTTATCATGCGCATTCTGAACAGTGGACCGTTTGCCGAACAGTGCATCGGCTTCATCAAAAAACAAAATCCAATCTTTATTTTCTGCTTTATTAAAAATTTTTTCGAGATTCTTTTCTGTTTCGCCTATGTATTTTGAAACTACCTGCGAAAGGTCAATACGATACACTTCTTTTTGAAATTGTTTTCCCAGCAGTGTAGCGGTTAATGTTTTGCCTGTTCCCGACGGCCCATAAAATAATGCCCGGTAACCAGGTTTAATTTTTTTCTCCATGCCCCAATCGTTCATAAAAGATGCATTGTGATCCAGCCATATTTTTATATCGTGTATTTGTTGTTTTGTCTTTTGATTAAGTATCAAATCGCTCCAATCCATTTTAGTAGAAATATTTTTTGCCGGAAAATCAGGGCCAAATACCGGTTTCGAAATTGTGCCAACCGTGAAAAGATCAACATATTCCGGTTGCAGCATAAGTTTTCCACTCATGCGCGGTTCGCCATCTTTCACCGTTTCCAGTGTTAGTATATTTTCTTTTGCAAGAAAATGTTCCGAAGAAAAATAATATGATGCCTGCATTCTTTTTACAATATCATTTCCGGCAAGAACAAATAAAGCGGTTTCGCCCGTAGGTAACGTACCGCGATGATTATTTCCTTTTACTCCTCCGATCTCAGGAAACTCTCCGCCATTGGGTAAGTATTGCTGGATGATCGAATCTAAAAAATTAGGCCGGATATGCGGCATTAATGCAAGTAACAGAATGGTATATTCTTCTATGTTGAGCCGGTGTTGTTCGAGAAAATAATTAAATGGGGAATCATCAGGTTCAATTGTTATTTCAGGAAAAGAAAATGCAGTCGCATTTTCTTTTCCAAAGAACTCAGCGAGCCTCCTGTTCATGATATCCTGCAAAAAAGCCAGGGAACTATTGATATTATTGTGATGGTTTTGCAATGATGATATGAGGTTTTTCAAGCGTAGCTTAATATAAATTATTGGGATTTGTTTTTAAAGTTGTTTCATTATTAATTTGGAATATTAATATAAAAATCGGATAGTCAAAAATATAATGGAATTTCTTAAACCAAGTATATCTCTTTGTGAAAAAGCGTTTACGGTTTCTCCAATTTTTTAGTTATTTAAAATCAATTTATCATACAGCAGCCATTTCCTGGTTGGGAGCAGGCTGCGGAAAATCTCCCACATCAGCAATACAATTTTCTATCGACTCATCATTAAACATAACAATTACGTCAGAATGTTTTAAACGCAGCATGTCCGCAACCTTTTCTTTTAATAAATTAAAATGCCTTAGCTGTGCACGCTCTGCCGGATTATTCATAACGCCACCACCGGGGTCACGAAAACCCACCTTGCCGCCTGTTGCAAAATTGTGTCCGTCGGTGGTGAAATATTCTTCTTTGTTACCAATCATGTGCCCAAACTCATGCGTTATATCTGTAACATCGGCGTTGCCCCAATCTATCATAGAACAAGTACCACCTACACCAGCTCTGCCTCCACAAAGGTCACCGGGGGCTTTTGGCGTAATGGTATAATGAGCTTTTGCAGGATCTGTTACCCAACGTAAATCAACCCTTACTAAAAATTTACAAGGTCCCTGAGTAA
>CBIGQT010000658.1:0-2228 GCA_966191655.1 uncultured Ginsengibacter sp. | reverse complement strand
TGATGCGTAACATTTTTTTACGGCATCCAGTAAAGCTTTTTCTCCTTTTATATTCAGGAAGCTTTCATGTTGACCTGCAAAACTTGCCTCCGGCAAATCTTCTGCAGTAGCGCTACTGCGAACAGCCACTTCGAAATAAGTTTTGTTCCCACATAATCTTTTGTAGGCAGCAATGATTTCATTTTGCAAATTTTGTGGCAATGCTGCGTTCATCAACAGCTTTCTCGCCTTCGATCCTATATCACGAAGATTTGAATATTGTTTCTTGTCAAGTTGTTGCATCAACCCGTTTAAGGTTGAATGGAGTGAATTATTGGTAAGAAATTCCTGGAATGCAAAGGAAGTTGTTGCAAAACCATCAGGAACGGAAATACCCTGAGAAGAAAGCGTGGAAAACATTTCGCCCAGGGAAGCATTTTTGCCTCCTACACTTGGTACATCTGTAATATTAATTTCATTGAATTTTTTTATATATGTATTCATAGTTCCAAAATTTAGTTAGATTCATGAAAAGCCATTAGAGGTACATGGCTGTGTAATATCACTTCTTTCGTATGACTTTTTTGACGCAGCTTATCTATTAGTGAATGTCGTTTGTGCATCATGATAATCAAATCAATATCATTATTTTCACAAAAATCCAAAACACCCTGATCTATATCCCAACCACTAACAAAATGATATTCAGGTTGTAAGTTTTCTAACATTGCCTGGAGCAGTCCGGACTGAAAAACCATTTCGGGATCATGATCTTTCGACGTTCCTATATTGATAACATAAAGCTTTGCATTAAAGCTTTTCACCAGTTCTTCAATTTCATTAACTGGAGTTGTGTTTACTACTTTTTTAAAGTCGCACGCAAGGACAATTTTCTTAATGCCCGAAAATTTAGCCCCGGGTGGAACAGCTATAATTGGCCACGCTAAATACTTCATTGCAAATACGGTATTACTTCCAAAAAACAATCGCTCTGCATTGGTAGTGCCCTGGCTTCCCATAACTACTGCAAAGGGGCAAATACTTTCACAAACAGTTTTTAACCCTGTAAAAAAACGATCTATCGGCACTTGAGTTGCGATCCTGATTTTACCGAAGGTTTTCCTTTCCAGTTGTTTTTCCAATTCATTTAACGCTTCCTGGGCATTCCCTATAATTTCTTCCGGTAAATTCAAAGGAGGTACATCACCATACATAACGGGGAGAATAGGAACGTTAAGCAATAAAAGGTCTGCCTTTAAAGCCACTGCCATGTCTGCGGCATAGTTGGCTGCATTTGATGCAGCAGAAGAAAAATCAGTAGCGAGAATTATTGTTTTCATAATAAATTATTTTTAAAAATTTTAGAATTAAAGTATAAGCGCTATATGATCATGGTGCTTCATTATTTTTTCGCTTACGAATTCCACATCTGCCCCTGCATCCAATACTTTTTCAATTATCTCATCTACCGCATCGTTTACAAAAGAGAATCTGCTATGTGGCCGGGTAGCTTTATATATCATTTCTTCAGGTTTTGTATAGGTGGCCGGATATTGAAAATTTTCTTCAACTAACAAAAGCCGGCCATTATGATGCATTGCTGATTCGAAAACATTCGTGACCCCGGAAACGCATTTATTTGCAGATACGGCCGTTTTCAGTTGACCTGCAATAAATTTTTGATAGACTTTTTGCCATTCTGTAGTATAAGGCATCACCAATTTTTTAATTTCTTCCATATCTTCTTCCTCATAATCACTTTGTACTTCTTCAATAACGGAGTTAATATGTTTCGTAATTATGATAAATTGTTTGGTGATGACTCCCTCCCCTATTACGAAAAGAGGAAGTTGATAGGAATTCATTATAAAATCAAGCGTATTATCTATGTAATGCAGAAAATTTTTTGTCTGGCAGGTTTCGCATAGTTGATTATCTCTGTTTACTGGTAGGCCCCCCGGCAATAAAGCCGAATTATTTGAAACGGTTTGAATGCTGTAGGAGAAAATCTTTTTTATTCCTTCCTGCTCATCAGCATACAGGCGGCATTCTTTACCTGTTATTTGGAGTACGAGATATTGCCTTATTTGCTTTTTACTCTTTACTAACTCCCGAATGTTAAAGGACTGGCTGACCAAAACATTTTCTTCCACCTCCATATTTAGATATAAAACCTTCTCAAAAACAGGGGAGACAAAGATTGCCAAGCTTTTTTTATGAGTACTAAAATTTAATTCTTTTATAATCAC
>CBIGQT010000657.1:0-2236 GCA_966191655.1 uncultured Ginsengibacter sp. | reverse complement strand
GCGTGGGGTTTTGGTTTCGACGCCGGATTTAAAATGGAAAAGAACCGATGGTCACTGGGAATAGTTGCCAAAGATATTACCACTACGTTCAATGCCTGGTCGTTCCATTTTACCGAGAAAGAACAGGAAGTTTTATATCTCACAAAAAATGAAATACCTGTAAAATCAACAGAACTTACGGCGCCAAGGCTCACTGTAGGGAACTCTTACAATTTCCGGCTTGGATCTTCAGCAAATCTTCTGGCAGAGATGGATTTTGATTTTACTTTTGACGGGCAAAGAAATACAATCCTTGGCGGGAAAACACTTAGCATTGATCCCCAATTTAGATTGAAAGAATCTATAAAAGATGTATTTTTTGTCAGAGCAGGTATTTATAATTTTCAACAGGCGCTTGCCGATGGAGACACAACTAATCAAAAAAAGGTTTGGATTTATCAGCCAAGCCTGGGAGCAGGTTTTAAAATTAAAAACGTAAGAATTGATTATGCATTCTCAAACCTGGCCAATCAATCTAATCCGTTGTACACTCATATTTTTTCTTTAAGATTTGATCTTGCAAAAAAAGAAAATAATTAAGGCTTTAACTAACGACCATGAAAAAATTAATAATTGTTTTTTTTGTCTTCATTTCGGCATCAGCTATAGCCCAGCCCTATACTAACAGTTGGATTGATTATAACAAAACCTATTACAAATTTAGTGTTGGTAAAACCGGCCTCTACCGCATTTCTCAATCTACTCTTAACGCTGTAGGTTTGGGCAATACACCTGCTGAACAATTTCAGTTATGGAGAAATGGAGAAGAAGTGGGCCTATACACAACGGTTACAGCCGGTCCTTTAGGCTCGTCTGATTATTTAGAATTTTGGGGACTGATGAACGATGGCAAAAAAGATGCAAAACTTTACCGTGATCCTGATTACCAGCTTTCAGATTATTACAGCCTTGAGACAGATACATCCGCCTATTTCTTAACGGTAAATCCGGCAGGAAATAATTTACGTTTTGTAAACACTCCTAATAATATTACAGGAAATGTGCTTCCCCCCGAACCCTACTTTATAAATACAAGGTCAGTATATTTTAACAATAAAATCAATCCGGGTTTAGGCATTCCGCTTGGAGAATATGTTTACTCATCTTCTTATGACATTGGAGAAGGATGGACTTCAAATGATGTGGCGCCAGGTTTTCCTCTCTCCTATCTTATTGACAGTATTTACATGTATACCGGGGGGCCGTTGGCCTCCGTAAATTTTGCTGTAGTCGGTAATGCTCTAAACACAAGAAATGTGAGAGTTAAACTTTACAATAACGTTATTGATGATGAGACGATGTCATTTTTTACATACCTCAAGAAACGGATAGATAATATACCGGCAACTTATTTCCCAAGTCCGGATCATGTAATAATTTCTATTGAGCCTGTTTCGTCTGTGCCAACCGATAGGATTGTAGTTTCTGCTTTTTCTTTAACCTATCCGAGTAAATTTAATTTTAATAATAAAAAGAGTTTTTATTTTGAATTACCTGCGACCAACACAGGAAATTATTTGCTTATCGATAATTTTAACTTTGGAAATACCAAACCGGTTTTGCTTGATATTACTTCAGGCGCCAGGTATACTGGAGATATAACGTCCATTCCCGGTAAACTTCAGTTTGTGCTCCCCCCTTCCTCTGCTACTCTTAGAAAATTTGAATTAATAAGTGAGGATATATCTAATGTAAATATCATCAGTTCATTAACTAAAAGAAATTTTGTTAATTATGGAGTTGCGGCTAACCAGGGAAATTATTTAATAATCAGCAATCCTGTTTTATACAATAATGGCTCCGGGGTTAATAATGTTGATTTATACAGGGGATACAGGAATTCATCAAACGGAGGAGGGTACAATGCTAAAGTTTATGATATTGATCAATTGACAGATCAATTTGCCTATGGAATAAAAACACATCCGTTAGCAATAAAAGACTTTATTCAATATGCCACAAATACATTTTCTCCTGCACCACAATATGTCTTTCTTATTGGTAAAGGAATAGCTTATAGTGATTATTTGGCGAATAAAAAAAGCATCTATGCCGATCAGTTAAACCTTGTGCCAACATTCGGTAATCCGGCTTCAGATATTCTGCTTTCGTCGCCTTATGCAAGCACAGTTCCCAATATACCTATAGGAAGGCTTTCTGTAACATCTGGTAATGAAATAGGAAATTATCTTCAAAA
>CBIGQT010000656.1:0-2237 GCA_966191655.1 uncultured Ginsengibacter sp. | reverse complement strand
TTGCCCACAAAATCCAGCCATAAATGCTCATAACCGTATAATAAAAATTTACGGAGGCTTCTCCAAACAGACTCCCATTTATACTAATAAACACATAAGGAATCGTGTTGGCTAACCCTATAGGATAGACGAGAATATTTTCTTTGCGGCTATACCACACACTTGCTATTCCAAAAAAAACAGCAATGTATTCCAGCAACGAAGTTTGTTGCATGTCTGATACAAACTGCTGATAAATCTCTGATAAACTCAAATAAAAAATTAAGCTTCAAATATAGCGTAGAAATAAGTTAGTAATTCTTATTAAAATGGGAGGCGATCCTTTATATTTTCAATTATCAGATTAACCTTTTGCATACTTTAATCGTTGAAAATCTGTTGTTCATCTCTTTCCTCAACTGGTATTTTTCTAATAAAATCATCATAGCCATCATCGCCGTGATCGCTGTATACTCCGTATGCATCAAGGCTATAGCCTATCAAGCCGTCATTGGCCTCAATTAAATAAATCACCGAAGAGTCTGATGGGTCTGATTCTCCTTCAAAACGATAAGTGCGGATGATTTTTAAATCTTCAGGATTATAATATTTATTATTTCCGGGAGTAAACCCTTCAGGCATCATACAAAATTCTCTATCAAACTTTTTAATGCGAAGTTTTTCCAGGACAGCCGTCACTGTTGTCATCGGTATTTTTTCCTCTGTCATATATTTAAATGTTTCGCCAGGTTTTTTATTGCTCACAGACAAATTCCATACCCTTTTGTATCACAGATAAGTTCCATATCCCATTATAAAATAAAACAACAATATACAAATTACAATGATTGATAAATTTTTATCTTGTTATAAAGTGTTTTGCGATCAATCTTTAAAATTTCTGCAGCTTTTGTTTTATTAAAATTAACTTCTTTAAGAACATTCATAATGGTGTCATACTCTGCTTTTGCAGCGGCATCTTTTAGATCCAGATCTTTTAAATTTATGGGTTCTTTTAAATCATTTTTTACAAATATTTCCTGCGGCCTGTGCTGAATTTCTGCGTTTGTAATTTCCCATGGTAATACCTTTGAATTTATTTTGCCCGATGAGGTAAGCAGCACAGCACGTCGTACCACATTCCTGAATTCCCGAAGGTTCCCCGGCCAGTCATAATTCAGAAACATTTCTAATACATTATCTTCATAACCTTCAATGTTTTTGCCAAGCTCCTGGTTTGTTTTATCCAGAAAGAAGTCAGCAAATAACGGGATATCAACTTTTCTTTCACGAAGTGGTGGCAGGTTAATAGAAAATTCATTAAAACGATGATATAAATCTTCTCTAAACTTCCCCCTTTTATATGCTTCCTGCAGGTTTTCGTTTGACGCAACAATAATCCTTACATCTACATCCATCTCTTTTGTGCCGCCCACTCTTTTATATTTTCTTTCCTGTATTACACGCAATAAGGCTGCCTGCACCTCAGGAGAGAGATTAGCCACTTCATCCAGAAAAAGAGTGCCACCGTTAGCAAGTTCAAAATGGCCATCTTTATCAGCAACAGCGCCTGTAAAAGCACCTTTAACATGGCCGAAAAGCTCACTTCCCGCAAGCTCTTTTGAAAGTGTTCCGCAATCCATCGCGACAAATGGCTTATTTTTTCTATTACTTGATTCGTGAATAGTTTTGGCAATAACTTCTTTACCCGTTCCGCTTTCGCCATATAAAATAATGCTATAGTTAGTACCTGCCACAATTTCAATTTGCGAATATACCCGGGCCGTTTCACCATCCTGGCCAATTAAAAATTCTTTATTGGCGGATATTACATATTGCTTCTTGTTTTTTGCAGCTTTTGCATTTATTGAGGGCGTAATCAACTCGTTCGAAGGTGTTGCAAGTGACTTTTCAATTACATTAATTACCTCATCAGGAATGAGGGGCTTGGTGATATAGTCAAAAGCGCCCATTTTTATAACATCTACCGCAGTCTTTATATCAGAATAGCCCGTTATAATAACAACTATGGTTTCCGGTTTTGCTTCCTTTATTTTAAGCAAAACTTCCTTTCCATCCCGGTCCCCAAGCCTGTAATCGCAAAGAACAATATCAAAATGTTCTTCATTAAATCTTGCAAGACCTTTTATCCCATTGAGGGCCACTTCGGCTTCATATCCTTTTTTAGTAAGAAACCGGCTTAACAGGGAACACATGTCAAGATCATCGTCTATAATAAGAATTTTTTTCTTCATAAA
>CBIGQT010000655.1:0-2238 GCA_966191655.1 uncultured Ginsengibacter sp. | reverse complement strand
ATATTAAATTCATCTGCTGTGAGTTTGTTTGTTTTATAGAATAAGTCCCAGTCGGCATTTTCCAGAAACAAATTGTTTCCCTTTACCTCTCCACCGCCTGGTAATTTGAATGCAAATGAGCCTATGCGATTTTTTCTCATGCGGTCTTCTGTGCTTAGTTGATTGAGTAAAATATTAAATTCAGGTGATGATATTTTTACTTCACCGGCCTGCAATTTTGAGAGCGCCTGCGTTAGGGTAAAAAGAGAAGTACTGTTTAGAAAATCGTTTAGTTGAATGCTTGCGTTTACATTTGTGATGGTTGCGGTTGCCGATGGTAGTTTTAAAGAAACATTTCCATCAACTACGTTAACTTTTTCTACGGTTATTAATTGGCCAAGGCCATGTAGTAAATTGTAAAAACTATTAAGGCCATTCGGTTGCGGGATTTTTTTATTTTTTCTGTCACGGGAATTTATTGTAATATCCGGCCGGTCAAATTCGGCAGATACTGCCTGGAATTTCTTTTGCAATAACTCCTCAAAACTTATATCATTTAAAACAATATTTGGAAGGAATATGTTAAGTCCTTTAGACGAAATATTTTTTTCGGTTGGTATAAACAGAACGTTTTTACAAACGAGGTCGTTGTTATTAAATCCAAATTCTCCGATATTTAAGAGGAATAAACTATCTTTTGAATAAAGCCTGACCTGGTTTAATTGTAAGTCAACACTTCCAACTGTAAAATAATTATCGCTGGCAGGTTTTATATTGAGATTTAAAATCTTTAAGTCGGTTTTTTCGGTTGAATAAATACTGTTTTTGTGTGCATTGGATATTAAAATTTGCCCCTCTTTAACGGCTATATAATTTAAATTGATATTCGTAAATAAATTCGCTATAAAATTTCTTACAATATGAAGGCTGTCTTTTCCGGAAGGTTTTTCACCAATTCTAAAATATAAAACGGGATGGTATAATATAATCGTGTCGAGCAATAATTCGTCTTTTTCGTAAAAGGCAGAAAGTTGCTTTGAAGAAAATAAAAATTTGTCTGCGCTTAAATTCGTTGCATTATTTCTTTTGCCCGCTCTTTCGGAAAAGTGAAAGGAATCAATTTCGAAGTATTGATCTTTTGCAGAAAAATTAAGTTGCGAAAACCTCATTTCATTGTTAGTGCCTGGTAATTTCCAATCTTGTTTACCAATATGCAGCTTAATATTTTCTGATGATAAAAAGTGGTTTTTATCATTATATTTTTTTCTAAAATTTTTTACCGATAAATCAATTTTATCAATAACAAATGAAGGCTCGCCCGGAGATGAAGAAGAAAAAGTAACTGTTGTGTTCACAGTATTCATTGAATAAATTTTTAACTGTGATATCATCTTCTGAAGGATATCAAAAATTGTAGAAGTTTCAAAGCTTATTTCTTTATTGGTTACTTTTTTTTCGGCCTCGTAAACAGTTATGTTGGGAGATGTGATTTGCAGGTTATCGATAGCTGTTTTGTTGGAAAAAAATAAACTCATCCATGAACGTATAGAAAAAGATAATTCAGGAATTTGCGCATAGTAATAGGTCGCTGATTTATCCGGTTGTATGCATTTTAATTCCGCATTTTTTAATGTAATTCTTTTTCTAAGTAAGGATAAATCAACCTTAGTAAGTGTGAGCGCATATTTATGATCGGTTCGCACCAGCACAATTTGCTCAATAACATCTTTAATTTTGAATTTTAAAGTGTAGTAGACTCCACCAAATATTAATAATAGAAGAACGCATATTGTAATCCATATTCTATGGAAATTTTTTCGTCGTTTAATCGCTTTCTTCATTGAGTAAAACAAAATTAGGTACGATTTCTAAAGATACAATTTCACTGTGAATGCAATTGTATCATTGCTTTTTAAATTATGAAGCACATGCCTGATAACGTCTGCTCCTAAAAATAAGTGTATTATTATTTTGTTATGCAACTTTCAACATGCGAATAAATTTTTTTAGAACTACCTAATTGCTAATTTAGCGGCCGATTCTCCTCTGAATTTATACCCGTTTTGAATTAACGAGGGCACGACTTCTTAGCATCTGATCAATATTATAAAATGAATATAAATATGATTTCAAAAAATATTAAATACGGCAATGTCGGACTCATTGCACCTCAACTTTTGGTAATTTTTATCCTGGTTTTTTTTACAAGATGTAACGGTGGTACAAACGATCAAAAACCTGCCGTTGCGCAGGTACCTG
>CBIGQT010000654.1:0-2241 GCA_966191655.1 uncultured Ginsengibacter sp. | reverse complement strand
TTTACAATTTCGGGTCTAATTATTTCTTTATCTTTTGTGGAATCAGGTAAATCTGTTTGCAGCCGGATTTCTTTAGTTATATATTTTTTCATATTATGCTTTTAAATTCATTAAAAAATTCTATGCCAGTAAATATTTAAGGAGGTAAGTTTTATATTAGGGGAGTAGCCTAAAATTCTAAAATAAAAAACCTTCCGTTTTAGGGAAGGCTTTTATTTTAGCAAAAAGTAAAGTAATATTATTTAGACTTGATATCTACAGTATTAATGTCACCGCCACCTACTTCACAATTAGTATCAATACGATCTGCACTTATTCCTTCTTTTTCTACAAGATAAGCTTTAATAGCCGCTACTCTTTTATTACAAAGTGCCTGTGAAGCTTTAGAAGCTGCAGGGTAACCTGTAACAATTATTGAACAATCAGCATTATCTTTTAATTTAGAAGCTACTGTTGCCAACATTGCTTTGGCATCGCTACTCACGCTACCGCTGTTTCCTTTAAACGAAACGCTTGGCAAATCTCCAATTTGACAACCAACCGGAGGAGCTACCATGTTTTTGCAACATTCAGGATCCGGACATTTACCTACGCCATCTGCATCAACAGGCTGGCATTCTGTAGGAGTAATCAATTGCTTGTCTTTACAATCAGGTACGCCGTCACCATCGGTATCTCTTGAAACACCGTGTGTATCAACAGGACAGCCTGCAGGTGTATTCGGTTCTTTGTCAAGTTGATCAACAACACCGTCGCCATCAGCATCATCAAATACCGGTTTAGGTAATTTCATGTGCTTAGGATTATTAATTTCGCTATAAGCGTAGTCAAGTGGGTTAATCCACCATAGAGGTTCAACAGCTTTTTTACCAATATTAAAGTTCAATCCTAGTGAAAGATAATTATACGTGTCAAAATCACGTGTCTGAACCGGATCAGTTAGCGGACGTTCAGCCCATTGTTGCCCATCAAGCAAATCATCTTTGATGAAAGTAAATTTATCTTCGAGTGCGAGATTGATTCTGCTACTTAGCTTGAAAGCCAGACCACCTATTAAACTCCCTGATGGTTTTAAAGTTTTATCGCCGGAATGAGGTTCATTTTGTCTATCGTTTTGAGCATTTGTTTCATAACTACCATCCAGCATATTCTTCAACGCTTTACGAATATCTTTTCTATTAGAATAACCAGATTGGGTAATTGAAGCAAAGTTATATGGCGTTGAACCGTTTAAAGCATCCACTTTTGTATCATAAGCTGTAACACCAAAACCTACACCTCCGTAAATAACAAAACCTGTTTTTTGCTTGTGAAACCGGATATTATTAAGAGTAAATAATCCCTGCAAATCGAGGTTCTGAACTTTCGCACGATAATTATAATATACGGGTACCAATGCAGCAGAATTATAATAAGTTGACCACGTTGGATTATTTGCATATCCAGCCGATGGCTTCCAATTTAGTCCTTCAGCGGTACCATTTTCATATTGCAATCTTAAAGATAAAAGATAACCTAAGGCTTTACGAATGTGTATGCCAAAACCAAAAGTAGGCAGTTTTGCAGAAACATCACCACTCACCGAAAACAGGCCGCCGGAAATACCAATTTCTGTTTCACTACGAGGCTTCGCCGGGAAATTGTAAGTGTTATTCATGAATTCGTTTTGCTGCGCCATACCCTTTTTTGGAACAACACTCGAATCATAAATATTATAAACTCCGGTATCCTGAGCGAAAACGCCGAAGGATAATAGGGATAATATCCCTATTAGTAATAATTTGTACTTTTTGCTTGCCATAACTTTTTGATTAATGATTTCTAAATAAACTAGTTGATTAGTTGCAAAAATATTAAACGAATATCAAAATTCAAATTTTTTTTAGCAATTATTTAGATTTTGAGCCATTTATATATCGTTACAATTTCGTAATCAATAGACCAATATTTCACCTCTACTGCTGCATCATTATTAAGTTTTTACTCTTTAGTTACATTTTAGTATTGCTATTTTAAAATTCATTGTGCCATCATAATTAGATATTTACTTATCGTTTTGTGTTATATTGCCTTTTTATAAGTTTATGAAATTTTCGAAAGATCTTATTGCAGAGGAGCTAAACACTTTTGAACAAAAATTTTCTGAATCGGTAAAAAGTAACACGCCTTTGCTTGACAGAATAATGAAATACATTATAAAAAGAAAAGATCACTTTCTGTAATCATGATTGATAATTATGT
>CBIGQT010000653.1:0-2242 GCA_966191655.1 uncultured Ginsengibacter sp. | reverse complement strand
GATAAATCTTTATTCGTTGTTGTTGATGTTAATGGTAAAAATCAATTGACTTATAACGGATGGCCATTATATTATTACGGAGATGATGGGGGAATAAAAGGCTCAACCAAAGCAATAACTTTTCCTCCAACGCAGCCCGTAGGTGCTATTTGGCCTGTTGCAATAAAGGAAGAAATACCTGCACCGAGATAAGTTGTCTTTCTTTTATAGTAAAGTATCACCACCATTTAAACTTAAAGTCCTGCGGCAGTTATTTTAGGAATACCTGCTGTTAAAGATTGTATGTTTTTGTAAACTTTTGTTTTATTTTTCAAACCAAATAGCGGCCTGATGATCTTTATTCTTATGATAAAGAATTCATAGAAAGTGAAACATCCAATAACCGTAAATACTAAAACTAAAATGAATTTTAAATGGACGTCAATATTCAATGGAAAAATTATAAACGATGTTATGAACAAAAATATCATGTGGATTATGTAAATAGGGTAGGCTGCCTGGCTTAAATAATGTAATGTTTTGCCGGGCCTGTTCAAATATTTGTAACCAAATGCAAAAAGGGAAAAAACCCAAAAATTAGACTCGATAACCAACTGGAAATTCGGAACTTTTGTTTGAAATTGAAATAAGCGATAGGCATATAATAAAACAGCAACGCCTAAAAACAACCATCGCCATTTCAACAACATATTCCAGAAAGAAGAACCACTCAATACAAAGCAAAACCCAAAGAAGAATGCAAGCAATCCCAGGAAGAATCCGTGCCACGTCATCGCATACAGCTCGTATAGATTTGGATGAACCAATAATACCTCGATAATGAAGGCTGCAATGACGAGAAGCAGGCCCAAAGGATTACTCAAACATTTTTTTATCCAGGTAACAATTCTTCCTTCTTCATTTCTTTTCAGGTAAAAGAAAACCGGTGACAGGATGATCACATAAATAAAGATGTTCCCAAGGAACCATAGATGGGCAGGATTCGGACTATAGGTTAACTCCCCGTGATAATACCGTTTCCAAAGATATATACTGATGGGAACGATAGCAAAAATGCCAAACACAAAAGGGATAAAAATCCTTCTTGTCCGTTCCAGAAGTAATTGTTTCCAGTTCTTGTTTTGAATAGCAAAATAAACTCCCATTCCTGATACAAAAAACAATAATGGTATTCTCCATACATTCAGCATTGTCATTGGAATCCATAATGACATCCATGGTTTGTCATTAGTGATAAATCCAAGCATAATTCCCCATGACTGGAAGCCGATGGCTACATGGTATATTAAGAGCAGGCCGATGGCGATTACTCTCAGCCAATCGATATCGTGTCTTCTGTTTGTAGTTGACATTTTATTTATGGTTATTAGGTTAATAAATTTATTTCAGCATTAATGCGATCTCCGGGCGTGTCTTTTCAAGGTATGCGTAGTCCAGTTTCAGCCCCATTGGCTCAAGCATTTTACCCAACCCATCATATGCATTCTTGACATCAGCAAATGGACCTGCCACAGATTCATAAGCTGTACTTCCATACTTGTTTTTTATTGTTTTGTCAGCACCCTTATTCAATAACATCTTTACAATTTCGGGACGGCAAAAGAATGAAGCGGTATGGAGTGCAGTAGAGCCGTCATTATTTTGAAAGTTCACATCAGCCCCTGCTTCAATCAGCAACTTAGCCATTTCTGTTTTGCCAAATAAGGAAGCGCTTATTAATGGACTTGAACCGCCGAAAGGATCTTTTTCATTAAGGTTGGATCCTGCCGCAATATGTTGTTTCAGCGCCTCTATATTGTCGGTCATCACTGCTGTGTGGATATCAACTTTAGGAGGAGAAACCCTGGTTTTAGAAACAGTAGTCTTTTGCGTAGATTCTTTCTTTTCATTGCAGGCTGTTATTGTTAATAGCGTGGATAGAAAAGTAATGGCAATAGTTGTCCTTAGCGAATTTTTGATTTGCTTTTTCATGTTTATATTTTTTATTTTTTTTGGAAATTGTTATTTGAGGAAACTAACTAAAGTGCCTGGCAATGCTTTAGTCAGTTCACTCATTTCATTATTGAAGATGATTAAATGGTTGAAGAATTTTCAATCTTGTTTTTTTTTAATTATTCTTTTGAATACTCGAGTATATCTCCCGGTTGACAATCCAGTACTTTACAAATAGCTTCGAGCGTGCTGAAACGTACAGCTTTTGCCTTCCCGGTTTTTAGTATAGAAAGATTGGCTAATGTCAGAT
>CBIGQT010000652.1:0-2244 GCA_966191655.1 uncultured Ginsengibacter sp. | reverse complement strand
TTTTTATCAGGTAATATTATACAGTATCTGAATCACTATAACTTATGTACCAATTTTTAATGTTATAAATATCTTCTGTGTTTTTACCGTTCAATGTTTTTGCAATAAATCCCAATTTTTGTGGACGAAGTTTTTCCGGAAATCTATAGTAACCATTGCTTCGGATAGGCTTATAATTAAACGAATGATTGAAACACCATGCGAGTATTAAATCCGCATTATTTCTCTTAAGAGTTTCCGTGCAAAATTTTAATAAATGTCTTCCTGCATTTTTATCCTGAGGGGCATATATAAGTTCCATCAAATAACCAATTTTCCCATTATGCTTATTTTTTAAAGTAAATACGATTACTCCTTTCAATTGATTGTTTTCATACAACCCATACCTGGCATATCTTTCGTCTGGCTTCGTCACGTATCGCCAATTCATATATTCAGCATTTCTATTTACACCTATGTTAATCTGGGATGATGCCAAATCATATAAATCTTCATAGTTCTGGTCGAATTCTAAAATTTCTCTGATTTCAACATTCGATTTTATTTTAATATACGAGGCGACGTCCATTATACAGTGATTTTGAGGTACGGTTTCCACTTTATTTTTAAAGATTTTATTAATAAAATAGGAAATTTTTAAAGGCTTTATTAAAAAGGGAACCTCTCCAAAATAAGTAAACCCCAATTTATTTACAAAACCATGAACAGAATTTTCGTTAGGAAAACCAAACACTAACTCATTATTTTTTAAACTTTCTTCTTTTTCAATTCTGGTTGCAAGTTTTATAAAAAGCCCTTTTGCCCGATGATTCTTATCAGTTAAGGTATCAAAAGATTGCATACCATTAACCACCTTTCCCATACATTTTAAAATTAACGGTAAATAAGTATAAATCGCAGCAATATTTTGCGTTTCCCAATCTATGGCGTAATAAATTGAGTTAACCCCTCGCAAATTTTTTTGATGAAACCATTTTAAACCATTTAAGCTTTTTTTTGAATCATTGTTAAGAAAACATATTCTGTATCTTTCTAATTCTGCATCGTTTCCAGTCCCTTTTACAATATCATATTGATTTGTTGTTTTTTCCATTCAGTAAGATTTTAATATTCTCCCATAGATTTCGAACAAAATCCAAATTGTACATTTAAAGATTGAAATAACTTTAATATTCTTTCCAAAAAAAGAAGATTTTCTTCTAAATTTTTACCAAAATTATGAGGATGCCACCATAAATGGTAATTCTCGTTATTTTTTGCAGCATATTGCATTGAATCCTGTATTCTTCTAAAACGCAAATTTTCTGCCTTTTTAAATTTTGGAGTGTATGGCCTTAAAAACCTGCTGGCTGTTACATTCACGGGATAACTATCTGCTGTTTTATTTGTAGTGAAAGTATTGTGTCCTGAAATATTAATATATGCATCGGCAAGCCTTATTATTCTAAACCAGAGATATTCTTTTTTAAACTGCCGTGGCTTATAAAGCCAATATTGCTGGTTACCTCTATAAAAATCAATACCCAGCGATTTGGCAATTTTGAGATGTTTATTATCAAACTGATTTCGAGGAAAAACAATGCTTCGGCATTTTTGTGCAACAGATGATTGTACTAATATTACCGACTCTAAATCTTTCTTAAATTGTTCATCCACTTGTCCATCTTCTAATGCATAATAATGGCTGAAGGTGTGAGTGCCGATTTCCTGGTGCGGGGTTTCACTGATAAGTTCTATACACTCAGGCGCAAAATGATATTGTTTTAATAAATCTGTTTTCTTAATATAACAGTAGGGATTAAATTGTGAGTTGGCATAGCCAGGCAATTCAGATGGAAGGTTCTTCAAAAGATCTTCTTTATCCTTAAAATATAGAAAACCAACAATAGCCCACGTAGCATGGATTTTATATGCAGAAAATAATTCCAGTAATTTTGGTATAACAATATGTACATTACGAATATGTTCCTCATAGGATTGCAGCTTTTGTACATCTCTCATGCCCCAGTACAATTCAAAGTCAAGAGAAATGGTGAAATTGCCGTGAAGACTCATTTAAGTGTTATTTATAAATCAGGTTTTAAAAAACAGGCTAATCAAAAATTTTTTATAGTAAGCCCGGTTTAAAAATGAGAATAGGCATCGTATGTTTTAAATATCGAATTGCAATTAGTCAAGTCTTTATACCTCATATTGTTTTTCATAATAACTTCTGTAAGCTCCGCTGGTTACATCGTTCAGCCA
>CBIGQT010000651.1:0-2249 GCA_966191655.1 uncultured Ginsengibacter sp. | reverse complement strand
TTGATCTGTTAGGAAATCCTGTTCGTCTCTTTAAAAAATAATTATTACCAGCCAATATAATCCGGTGGCTTAATTCCTTTTAAGCGCAAATAAACTATAAGTTGCCCGAGATGATGTGATTGATGATCGTGCAACAAAATTAGTATTTGTCTTCTCGTCATCGGACCTGCAAAAAATGGAACTATTTCATCCAATTGTTTATCGGAAAGATTATGATGTGCTGTTGTTCCCATATCATAGGCATCACTTAATATTTTAATTACAGCAGCTTTACTTTTTACTGCCGTGTCAATTTTGCTTTCCTTTGGAACGAACAGATAAGATGAACAAAGCCATTCTATATTATCTGCAATATGCAAGAGCTGTTGTTTAAAACTCATCTCTTCAGGAACGGGTTTAAAATCATAATATTCTTCAGGCATGAGTTCTGCCATTTTCAGCGCATATTCTTTGGCGTTAGTCCACTTGTGGGATAATTGTGAAAGGAGGCTGTCACTGCTATTTTGTGCTGACAATTTGAAAGGAGCTATAAAGCTGATTAAGGCGAAGAAAATTATTGTAGATTTTAATAAATTCATTTAAAAAGTGATTGAAGTTTAAAATTTGCATCCTTGAAAATCAAAAATGAAATTTTTGATTTTCGAGGATACCTTATTTATAATTTAGGAAGATATTTAGAAAAAAACGTTTCTGTATTGCATATAATTATCCCTTCTTTAGTTTTGTATTCGTATACGTCCGGTACAACTATGAAATTCTTTTTTGTTTTGAGATCTGTGATGCTCTGGTAATTTCCCTTACTGATTACCGGTGCATTATTTAGTTTGATTTCCACACACGCTACAGGATGTACTCCTTTGGTCAACACAATATCATATTCAGCGCCTGCCTGCGTGCGATAATAATATAGGTCTATACCAGCAGGCTTTAATTCTCTCACTTGCTCAACAATATATCCTTCCCATGAAGATCCAACAACAGGATGACCTTTCAGGTAAAGCATATTTTTAACATCGCTGAGCTGATGCAGCAAGCCGCTGTCGCGAATATATATCTTGGGTGATTTTACCAGTCTTTTGCCTGCGTTCACGTAAAAGGCTGGCAACCGATATACTAAAAAGGCACCTTCCAAAAAGTCAATATAACGGTTAACTGTAGGTGCAGTAATACCTAATGAACGTGCCATCATTTCGGCATTCCATACAGTACCGTTTACATGTGCCAGCATGCTTAATATTCTCCGGATAATATCACTCGTAAGATCTACGCCAAATAAAAGACTGAGGTCTCTTTCAACATAACTGCGTATAAAACTATGCATCCACTCAGCCGCCGCCCCGTCATTCCTGGCTAACAATGATTGAGGAAATCCTCCCCTAAGCCAATGTTTATTGCGGCTGATTTTTTCAGGCAATTCAATGATATTTATCGGAGACAATTCCCGGTATGCAATACGCCCTGCCAGTGATTCGGAAACACCTTTTACCAATTGCGGCGAAGCACTGCCAAGCAGTATGAACCTTCCATTACGCCTGTCTTCGTCGATAAGTGAGCGAAGTACAGCAAATAAAGAAGCGATAGTTTGCACCTCATCTATGATAATAAATTTGTCCTTATTATCTGATAAAAATGTATAGGGATCAGCCAGCCTTCTTGCATCCAACGGATTTTCAAGGTCAAGATATAGTGATGGCTTTTTTTGGAAACCGGCAATTTGTTTGGCAAGGGTTGTCTTGCCTACCTGCCTTGCACCGAGAATAGCCACTGCGGGAAATTGCTTTAATAATGTAATTATTTCTCTCTGTAATAACCTTTCGATCATTTTATAAAGATAATATTATCCTTGTAAATCCAAAATGCCATTTTGGATTTACAAGGATAAAAAATTCTTTATTTTAAATTAGCTCTATAAAATAACTTTGCTTACATGAATAATACAAGCCAGAAAATAATATGGACAATCGGGCACTCAACAAGAACGCAGGAACATTTTATTAACATGCTTCAATCATTTTCTATTAAAATGCTGATTGATATAAGAACATATCCCGGCTCAAGTCGTTATCCGCATTTTAATAAAGAGAATCTTGAAATTGTTTTGCCGGAAAATAATATCGGGTATGTTCATTTAAAATCGTTAGGCGGAAGAAGACAATCAAAGCCTGGTTCGAAAAATACTTCCTGGAAAAATGCAGCTTTTCGCGGCTATGCAGATTATATGGAAACAAATGAATTTAAAAATGCAATAC
>CBIGQT010000650.1:0-2257 GCA_966191655.1 uncultured Ginsengibacter sp. | reverse complement strand
CACCGTTTTTAATTTAGTCAATTCCTGTTGCTTTTAATTCTCAAAAATATGAACTGCCGGGACAAAAGTAATAAATGAGTGTTTGCGGCCATCACAGCGATACAGGAAAGTAGTGGCTCCGTCATAAATTAAACAATATTTCACGATCGGTAAAGTAAGCTCTTAATGGCTAACGTACAAGGTTATTCGATATAGCCTGAGCCTGCAAGATTTCAATAGCTCAATAAAAACAGCGGGTCTCAATTATTGTTGCAGCACTTGCCGCTTATGTAAAACCTGATTTAGTTTTATAATTATATAATTTATTTTAAATAATTTCAGTACTGATCCCATAAAAATTAATTGTATGAAATATTTTCTATGTTTATTTCTCGCCTTTACTATCTATACTTCTAATGCGCAAAATGATTCCACGCCAACGCTTCGGTCCATAATATTAGAGCAGCTTAAAACTACTCACAATGTAGAAGATTGGTTTGTGCCTCCTTCCATCGCTGTTGCAGGGCTCACTGCCGAACAGGCAAACTGGAAAGACGGCAGCAACAATCATTCTATTGCGCAACTTACAACACATCTTATTTTTTGGGATAAGCAAACACTTGATAAATTTGTTGGCAAAAAGCAGGATGCTTTTAGCGGAAATAACAAAGAAACATTTACCCCCGTTACAGAAGCTACCTGGCAAACTACAATTCAAACTTTAGACAGTGTACTTACCGCATTGGAAGTTGCAGTTAAAAATGCCGACGACACTAAATTAAAAAAATGGTATTCCACCTTAGCGCATATCGGCACGCATAATGCCTACCACACCGGGCAGATCATCTATATAAGAAAGATGAAAGGCTGGTGGGATGATAACAAGGGGGTAAAATAATCATGTAGTTAGGTCCATAAGCATAATAAGTCTATCTTATTTTCGTCCAGGTATATAGAAGGTTCGCTACGCAATCTTTATCGCATAACCTTATACGTTAGTCACCCTTGTGCTTTGCTTAAAGTTTCCTGTATTTAACTTTGAGTCGTAGTTAAGATAACCATTCCGGCACAAGTTAAGCTGCCTGATTACGCCACCTGCGGTGAAAATCCAAAAAAAAATAAGCGTTACTGAGGAGTTTAACATAATCCCCCTAAAAAATGGCTTAATATTAGATGTTTAATTTGCGCAAAAATGATGATTACTCTGCAACTAATTTGAAATGCTTAAAAGCCAGTAAGAACTATGAAATTTATATTTGCTCTTTTCTATTTTTTATTTGTATGTAGCAATTTAACATACTCACAAAACAAGATTTACCTGCCTGATGAAGTAAAAGATGGGAAAGTAATTGAAATAACTCCACGTGAAATAAAATATACTGACACTTCAATTCTGTCCGTTATAGATTCTGTTCCGCGGAATAAAACTCTTTTGCTTTTTAATGATAAAGGCGGATTCCTCGTTGTCTCAAAACCAGATTCTTCAAACCTTTTATTAAGTGAAAACTTAAAAGATAATTTTATTAATGCCCAAAATGATACAACAATCAACACGGACAGGATATTTACCAAAAACAAAAAAATTATTAACTGTATTATAAATAATGAAGACATACTTGCTTTTTTTATAAATCTTAACGGAGTTGAATTAAAAGTTGATAAGTCAACAGTTGCAGTGGTAATATATAAAAATGGTGAGCATACAATATTATCTGATATAGTAACAGCGGCAGATGTTTTGTATACTTTTCAAATGCAGGATAGCTTAAACGCCCGGGCAATATCGCCGGCCACAGTTTCTGTTTCGGTGCCTTCTAAAGTTAACAGGATTGCTGAAGGCGGTAAAAATTTAGAAAAAGAAACAAATACACCTAAATCCGTAAATGCTGAAATTACCGCGCAGCAACATTCTTTAACAGGCACGGAACAAGCGACAAGTGACAGCATTTTAACAGCCAAAGAAATAGATAAAAAATATCTTCTAATTGTAGCTGCTGCAAACTCTTTAGCGGAACGGGGCGAATATTCAAGGGCAAAATATTTTTATTCAAAAGCCAATGAATTAAAGCCAGGTGAAAAGGAACCTTTAGATGGAATAGATAGCGTGAATAAAAAACTATTAGCCTTAGATAAATTAAAAAGTGAGAGTGCCGAATTTGATGAATACATTGCCATTGGTGATAGCATGGTCAATTCTAAAAAGTGGGATTCAGCGCTCCTGGTGTATAATAAAGCCAAAGCAATACGACCACAGGATTATTATGTAAACCAGGAGATA
>CBIGQT010000649.1:0-2259 GCA_966191655.1 uncultured Ginsengibacter sp. | reverse complement strand
TCCGATTTTATAGCGCCGGTTCTTACACACAATCCTATGGGCGATCATCATCGGATATTGCTCTCTAATTTTTTTGCACAAACAGAAGCACTGATGAATGGGAAAACAAAGGAACAATTAATTGAAGAAAAAGTACCTGATACAATTATTCCTTTTAAAGAATTTGAGGGCAATAAACCCACCAATTCTTTTCTCATAACCGAAATAACTCCTGCCACTTTAGGGGAACTAATCGCTTTATACGAGCATAAAATTTTTGTTCAGGGCATTATCTGGAATATATACAGTTTCGATCAGTGGGGTGTGGAACTTGGAAAACAATTGGCTAAACAGATATTACCTGAATTAGAGGATGATACAAAAGTTACTTCACATGATGGTTCAACCAATGGCTTGATGAACACTTTTAAAATGTTGAGGAGATGATAAGAATTGAAATTAAAATACCGTCTTATGATGGCCAAAAAAAATCCTCTCAATGAGAGGATTGAATATGATACACAATGTTCTATTTTACCATTTATCTACTTCTTCGTCATGGTCCGAAGTAGCCGGAGCCGGTGGTGTTGAAGGTGTTTGAATTTCTTCCGGTTTTGCCTCAATTTCAGGAGTAGCTGCGGCTGCAATACCGGTAGGTGCTTCATCAGTTGTTACTTCAGCAACAGGTTGTTTATTTTCTTCTGTGCTCTTTTCATCCCTGGAGTTGCCGTCATAATTCTCATTATTCTCATGATTAAAGGCATCAAAATCGAAATCGGGCATCAAATCTGTTTTGACAAAATTTATTGCTTCCGTCATCCCCTTCAGGAATTTATTAAAATCTTCTTTGTAGAGGAAAATTTTATGCCTGTCGTAACCATCGTCATTAAATCTTTTCCTGCTTTCAGTAATAGTTAAATAATAATCATTACCCCGTGTTTCCCTGATATCAAAGAAATAAGTCCTTCGCTTACCTGCCCTGATCCTTTGGCTGTAAACACTTTCTATCTTTTTGTCATTGCTTTCGTACGCCACTTTTTGTAATTTTTATTTTTGAATGAATTGAATATGTGTTGAAGCAAAGATAAAATTGTTTTTCAATTGGCAAAATATAAGACACCAATTAAACGAATTATGCGAATAACGCTGTTAAGAAAGATTAATTAAACTGTATTCTTCTCCTGTTGCTGTTGATTATAATACATCTCGGCATATAAGCCATCCAGGTCAAGTAATTCGCGATGAGTACCTTCTTCCGCAATGCCTCCATCGAGCAACACAATTATTTTATCAAAATTAAAAAGTGAAAAGATGCGGTGCGTGATAATAACGGCCGTTTTTGAATGAAGGTAGTTATATAAGTTGCTGATAATTTCGTTTTCTGTTTTTGCATCTACCGCACTCAAACAATCATCAAACAAAACAATTTCGTGATCCTTCAGCAATGCCCTTGCAATTGATATTCTTTGTTTCTGGCCACCACTTAAGGTTACACCCCTTTCTCCTATCATGGTTGTATACTTTTGGGGAAAGCTTTCAATTTCTCCCGCAACCGCAGCATTGGCAGCAGCACTATAAATGCTTTCAGATACAGCTTTTTGCAAAGCAAAGCCGATATTATTTTCCACCGTATCACTGAATAAAAACACATCCTGGGGCACATAACTTATTTGTGAACGCAATGTTTCCAGATCTATTCTTTTAATATCAATTCCATCGTATAATAAGCGGCCTTTCTGCGGATCATACATCCGCAGCATTAACTGTGCAAGCGTTGATTTTCCGGCTCCTGTTTTTCCAATGATGGCTACTTTTTGTCCTTTATTAATTGTAAGGCTAAAGTTTTTGATAGCATGAATGCCGGTATGCGGGTAAATGAAATCTACATTATCAAATGTAATGTTGCCAAGCAGTATTTTTTTCTCCGGTGATGGTTCATTCATCACGGTTGGTATCGTGTGTAAAAATTCGTTTATGCGTCGCTGTGAGGTTGCTGCTCTTTGTATCATACTTGCCGTCCACCCTATTGCCATAACCGGGAAAGTAAGCATCAGGATATACATAATAAACTCTCCTATTACTCCAATATTAATGCTGCCATTTATTACATACAATCCGCCAATCAGAATAGTAAGCAGGGTGCTGATGCCGATAATTAAACCCATGGAAGGAAAATAAATGGCTTCTGTTTTGGCTAATGATATCGCATTGCGGCGATACAGTTCGCTGTTCTTTTCAAAAAATCCCAGCATGGCTTTTTCCTGCACAAAGGATTTGATC
>CBIGQT010000648.1:0-2287 GCA_966191655.1 uncultured Ginsengibacter sp. | reverse complement strand
AGGTGATGAAAAAATAAATTTGTTAGATCGGGCCATTGAACATTTACAATCAACTGCAAAATTTTCGGTATACTATGGTGAAGGCCGGGATGTATATGATGCATGGGGACGAACAGCACATGAAAGTATCTTCAATGTAAAGGATGGAAATTTCCGTTGCCCTAATTCACAACAGGGATATTCAGGTTTCACTACCTGGACAAGAGGCCTTGCCTGGGCGATGTGTGGATTTGCGGAAGAACTGGAATATTTTGATTCAATGGAAAATAAAACTCCGGAAGATGACTCTTTTAAGAATACTTTGCCAATCTTATTAAAGGCGGCAAAAGCTACCTGCGATTTTTACATTGAAAATACGCCCACTAACGGTGTTCCATACTGGGATACTGGTGCACCGGATCTTTATAAGTTGGGTGATTATTTAAATATGCCCGCTGATCCTTATAACGATTATGAACCGGTAGACGGTTCTGCCGCAGCAATTGCAGCACAGGGACTGTTGCGGCTTGGTCACTATCTGCAAAGTAAAGGCAAAACACAGGATGGAAATCGATATTGGCGGGCAGGCATTACCGTTATGAATACAATTCTGGATGAACCCTATCTCAGTTCAGATCCAAATCATGAGGGATTATTACTACATTCAATTTATCACCGGCCTAACGGTTGGGATTATATTCCGGAAGGAAGTAAGATTCCAAATGGCGAATCAAGCATGTGGGGCGACTATCATGTACGTGAAGCAAGCCTGTACTTGCAGCGGATAATTAACAACGAAGCTTATTATACTTTTTTCAACATCCAATAAATGGAAGAACATAAAGACCTGTCAAAACTTTGCATCCATACAATTACTACAAAGGCCTGGAATGTAGAAGAAGCAGCAAAAAATTTCTCCAGGGCCGGCGTAAAAGGTATTACTGTTTGGCGTGATGCTCTTGATGGCAGAAATATAAAACAAACAGGGCAACTTTTGCGTGAGCATGATCTCACTATCGTTTCGCTTTGCCGCGGAGGTTTTTTTGCGCATAAAGATTTAAATAAAAGAAAAGCTGCTATTGATGATAATAAAAGAGCCATTGAAGAAGCTGCAGAATTAGGAACATCAATGATAGTGCTTGTATGCGGCGCTGATCCTACGCAATCTTTAGAAGAATCAAGGAAACAAATTCATGATGGTATTGCAACTGTATTAACCGATGCATCCGCGGCGGAAGTAAAGCTTACAATAGAACCACTCCATCCAATGTACGCTGATACCCGTTCGGCGATTAGTACATTATCCCAGGCTAATGATATGGCGGAAGCTTTAAACTCCACATGGGTAGGGGTTGCAGTGGATGTGTACCATCTCTGGTGGGATCCTTTTTTAGAGACAGAAATAAAACGTTGTGGAGAAAATGGAAACCTTTCTGCGTTTCATATTTGTGATTGGAAAAATCCAACTACAGATTTATTGCTGGATCGTGGAATAATGGGTGAGGGATGTATTCCTGTTAAGAAAATAAGATCATGGGTAGAAGCCGCAGGTTTCAATGGATTTAATGAAGTGGAAATTTTTTCCAATAAATATTGGAAAGAAGAACAGTCAGAATTTCTTAATAAAATCATTAAGGCTTATAAAGAAAATTCCTGATGATGTGTTTAAATAAAAATTGAAATTGAATGGAAGCGTAGACTATAATTGATTGTTCATAACTTCATCGCACAAAGTATTTTAATGGTTTAATAAGAATATTCTACAAAAAAAGACATTCTAATGAAAGAACACAAAGTAGGAATTATAATGAATGGTGTTACCGGGCGAATGGGTACGAACCAACACCTGATGCGGTCCATTGTTGAAATAATAAAACAAGGGGGCGTGAATATTGGTTCCGGCGAAACGATAATGCCCGATCCTGTATTGGTGGGCCGTGATAAACACAAACTAAAAAAGCTGTGTGAATTATCCGGCATAAAAAAGATGAGCACAAATCTTGATGAAGTTCTTACTGATGCTAATAATATTATTTATTTCGATGCACAAACTACCGGAAGGCGGGCAGATGGAATAAGGAAAGCCGTGGCTGCCGGAAAACATATTTATTGTGAAAAGCCTATAGCAGTTGATACAAAACAGGCAATGGAATTATACGAGCTATGTAAAAATGCAGGCGTAAAACATGGTGTTGTGCAGGATAAACTCTGGCTTCCGGGAATTATAAAATTAAAAAGGCTGATACAGCAAGATTTTTTTGGCAAGATACTTTCAGTAAGAGGCGAGTTTGGATATTGGGTATTTGAA
>CBIGQT010000647.1:0-2298 GCA_966191655.1 uncultured Ginsengibacter sp. | reverse complement strand
TCATTTGACCGGCTTAAAAAACGAACGGGGTTATTTTTAAAATCAGTTAACTGCGTTTCATCGTTACTGCCTGCCTGTCCGGTAGGCAGGTTAGCAGATGCTTTATATACGTTTAGTGAACCACTCTTTTCATTTAAATAAAAATAATTTTTATCATCAGAAGAAAAAACGGGTTCACGGTCTTCTCCATTAAATGACGTAAGTTTTTTATAAGAATCTGCTTTTACGTTGTAGAGCCAGATGTCCCTGGTAATAGACGATGTATGATGTTTGCGCCAGGGATCTTCAAAGCCTTTATTATCCTGGAAAATAATTTCGCTTCCTTTCGAATTGTAATGTGCATTTTCCATTCCTGCACTGTTGAGCATAATGCTGCGGCCACCATCGACAGGCACTTCATATAATTTTTTAAAGACAGGTGCCACAGGAAACCTGGCTGAAGAAGCAATATCATTGCGGCTTGTTCCAAAAACAACTTTACTATCGTCCCGTGAAAAATCATAGGGATAATCTGCAGCAGAATTAAAAGTGAGTCGGGTAGGTTGGCCGCCATTTGCGTCAATTACAAACACATCAAAATTTCCAAACCGGTCACTCGCAAAAGCAATTTTTTTACCATCATGACTCCAGACAGGCATGAAATCATGGGCCTCATGTAAGGTAAGCGGGTAGGCGGTTCCGCCTGATGCAGCTACTTTATATAAATCTCCCTTAAAACTAAAAACAATATTTTTACCATCAGGTGAGATAGCAGGATACCTGAGCCACAGTGGCGTTTTTTGAGCAATACTTTGAAATGAGATGATTAAAAAAGCAAAAAGAAATTTAGACTGATTCATAACGCAATTAGTATTAAGTAAGAATTCATGAACTTGCAATTTATCAAATAAAAAACAACAATATTTTTGAACAGCAATATTTTACATGAATGGCTTCAGAAGCACATTCAATATTTTCACCGGGTTGTACAGTTTGATAATGCAATAGAAAAATTAATACATATTGATTCCTCTGAAAATAATGAAGCCTTAAAGGAGATTGATTTTACCGATACGGAAAAGCTCTGCAAATACACAGATGATTTATTATTCAATGCAAATGCAAAATTCGGAATGGGCGGCTATAACGAATTACGTGCAATGTATTCAAGAAGCCCGCTTTTTAATAATGAAATTCATAAAAAAAATTCCGGGGATGAGGAACCGAGGAGATTACATATTGGTGTTGATATTTCCGGAAAAACCGGAACAGAAATTTTTGCTCCATGCGATGGAACAGTTCACAGCTTCGCTTTCAATAATAGTTTTGGAGATTATGGTGCAACAATAATTTTAGCCCACCAGTTTGATGAAATATCTTTTTATACATTATACGGTCATTTAAGTCTTGCAGATTTACGGCATATTAATGAAGGAGATTGTATAAAGCGTGGTCAACAATTTGCTCACTTTGGCTCAATGGAAGATAACGGCCATTGGCCGCCACACCTGCATTTCCAGGTAATACATGATATCGGAAATTATAAAGGCGATTATCCCGGCGTTTGCAAATTCAGTGAAAGAGAAAAGTATTTATTGAATTGTCCCGATCCGGATTTGATTTTAAATATGAACCAATTCTTGCACGAAATTTAAGCTTCTAGAAACATTCTTATCGCTATTAACCCAATGAATGAGATTAAAATCCCTGTTCTTTATCATTCTTGTGTATACTATCTTTTTGTTTTTTTCGTATATAAAGAAAGTATGTGAAGCCTGCAAATAGGCCAAGGGTTTCCAGTACTGTGTGCCAGAGAATTTTTGTTGAACCAACTTCTATCGTAAAAGGAAAATTCAATTTATAATTCAAGAAAGTGCAAAAGTTCAGGTATAAATTCAAACTTATTTTTCGAAAAACTGTTTAAGATCATTAACCAACCAAAAACTTAACTTTGCCAATTAAAAAAATTCAGCATGGACATCAAACCCGGTAGATTACTACAGCACATCAATAGCCCGGCCGATTTAAAAAAACTTTCGCGGGAGCAATTGCCCCAGGTAAGTGAAGAATTGCGCCAATATATTGTGGATGTTGTAAGCGTATATGGCGGCCATTTTGGGGCCAGCCTGGGAGTGGTAGAACTTACGGTTGCCTTGCATTATGTATTCAACACTCCCTACGATCAATTGGTTTGGGACGTTGGCCACCAGGCTTACGGCCATAAAATTCTTACAGGCCGCAGGGATAATTTTATTACAAACAGAAAATATAAAGGATTAAGCGGGTTTCCAAAAAGATCGGAAAGCGAATTTGACACTT
>CBIGQT010000646.1:0-2301 GCA_966191655.1 uncultured Ginsengibacter sp. | reverse complement strand
TATAATCGCTAAGAGCGAAAAAGCGATTGACATGGATATTTATCAAAAAGTGGTAGAAAACAAAACCTCAAAAAATATTAGCAATTTTGCTGTGGAGAAAGTTGAACGATAGTGGCCTTTATAACAAATTGCGCAATTTTTTTTATTAAAATTGCCACAGAAAATTTGTTATTGCAAAATAAATATTAAATTAAGAGGTATAGAATTCCCGGCGAAAATATAAAACAATGAGAATGATAAAATTTATACTATTTCTCTGTATAAATATTTTATTATTTAAAATAGATATTGCTGCCCAAAATTCTGAAGATACCGTAGATGGTAACGGTTATGAAGGAAATAAAAAAATCACATTGGCAGCAGGGCCACAATTTAAAGCTTCCGGCTGGAAAGAATTCTGGTGGGGAAAGCATTGGCGTAAAGAATGGATAACGCCGGTCTCATTTCCTTACCTTGATCTTGATACAACTGCGGGGGGATTAACGCCCTTAAAAATGGGAGGGGGCCACGAAACCAAATCTTTGCGGCTGCTGGGCAAAAATGGAAGAGAATATGTATTACGCACTGTAGATAAAAATCTTGATGTATTAATTCCTGAACAATTCAAAGAAAGTTTTGTAAGTGATATTCTTAATGACCAGGTATCGGTAGCACATCCATACGGGCCCCTGGTAGCCGCAAGCCTTGCAGGAAGCATAGGAATAATGCATACAAATCCTGTTATTCTGTTTGTGCCTGACAATTCCAGGCTTGGTGAATTCAGGAAAGTATTCGCCAATAAACTTTGCCTGTTTGAAGAAAGGGCTAACGGTGACGGTTGGACGAATACTGAGCTGACTGGTTATGCAGATGAAATTGTTAACTCCGATAAGCTTTTTGAAAAATTAGAAGAAGACAATAAAAAACACGTTGATCAAAAAGAATATTTAAAGGTCAGGTTATTTGACATGTTTATTAATGATTGGGACAGGCATGAAGACCAATGGGTGTGGGCAGGTCATAAGAATGAAGGAAAGGTAACTTATGAAGCATTTGCAAGAGACCGCGATCAATCTCTTTCCAGGTCAGATGGCGTTAACTTATATTTTCTTTCAAGGCCATGGGCTATACGCAGTATTCAAAATTTTCAGCCTGATGTAAAGGATGTAATCGGCACCAGCCTTTCTGCAACTGCCCTGGATAAACAATTTACCAACGAACTTACTGAAACTGACTGGCGCAACATTATAGACTCACTACAAAAATTATTGACAGATACTGCAATAAAAGAAGCGTTGTTACACATGCCTCCCGAAATTTATGCAATCTCCGGGGAATTTATATTTCAGCGATTGCAATCGAGGAGGAATGACATGATGGATTTTGGAATGAGATATTATAAAATAATTAATAAAGAAATAACTATTACCGGAACCAATGAAAACGAGATTTTTATCATTAACTGGCCAGGTAATGCGACCATAGAAATTACTGTACAGGCATTAAGTAAAAAAGATATTCCGAAGGACACACTTTTTCACAGAATATTTAACCATAGTGTAACTAAAGAAATTAATATTTATGGATTGGGAGGTGATGATAAATTCATTTATGAAGGCTTTAGTAATAATAATATTCTTGTAAGAACTTTCGGCAATGATGGAAATGACAAGTATATAGATAGTGCACAAAATAAAATTTCAAAAACAAAAATTTATGATGTAAGTGCAGATGCTCCTCTTTCTTCAACAGATTTTAATTATCATGCCACCGGTGATACATCAGTTACAAACTATGATCGTAAATGGTTTAAATATGACTGGTGGGCTCCATCGATATTTCCATCATATAATCCTGATGATGGCGTATTAATAGGAGCAGGCTTTAAATACAAAAAGCAGAAATGGAATAAAACTCCCTTTGGCTGGGAGCAGGCAATGGGAGGGACGTATGCTTTTGCCACCGGCGCTTTCAGTATTTTTTACAAAGGCTTATTTAAACAAACTTTTGGCAAATGGGATCTTGATGTGGCTGCAAATTATAAAGCGCCTTCTTATGTTGTAAGTTTTTATGGCTATGGTAACGATGCAAAGTTATTAGTAAAAGACAAGGCTTTTTATCGTACGAGATTAAGAAGTTTGCATATTAGCCCCGCAGTAAGCCGTTCCTGGAAGAAAAATATTTTTAAAGCAGGACTTGTTTATAATACGTTTCGGGTTGAACAAGACAAGAGCAGAATTTTAGGGCAGGTAATCTCCGGTATAGATTCTTCTGTTTTCCAGGATAAATATTTTGGGGGAGCAAATGTTTCTTATACCTACA
>CBIGQT010000645.1:0-2301 GCA_966191655.1 uncultured Ginsengibacter sp. | reverse complement strand
AAAATTAACGGCGCCAATTAAAAGATTGTTGCTGATGTTATCAAGATGCCCGCGATACTTCAGCCATGGGCCGGCCATTGAAATATGATCAGTGGTGCATTTTCCTTTTGCCTTAATCAACAATTTCAAATTGTAAATATCAGTTCCTTCCCATGCAGGAAAAGGATCTAAAATTTGCAAACGATCAGAAGTAGGAGAGACCAGCACTTCTATGTTGCTTCCGTCTTCAGCAGGTGATTGATATCCTGCATCGTCAACAGCAAAACCTTTTAACGGCATTTCAATTCCCTTAGGCTCATCCAATTTTATTTTTTCACCTTTATTATTAGTTAGATAATCTGTTAAGGGATTAAAAGTAAGTGATCCTGCGATGGCCAGTGCAGTAGTTAATTCCGGTGATGCAACAAAGGCGTGGGTGTTGGCATTGCCATCATTTCTTTTGGCGAAATTCCTGTTATAAGAAGTTACAATTGAATTCTTTTTATTTGGATCTTTTGAATGTCTTGCCCACTGGCCGATGCAAGGTCCGCATGCATTAGCTAACACAACGCCACCCATCTTTTCAAATGTGTTTAAATAACCATCCCTGTCAACGGTAAACCTCACTTGCTCCGAGCCGGGAGTAATTGTAAATTCTGATTTCGCAGTTAAACCTTTGCTGGTAGCCTGTTCTGCAATGGATGCGGCTCTTGTAATATCTTCATAAGAGGAATTAGTACAAGAACCAATTAATCCAACTTCCAGTTCTTCAGGCCATCCATTTTCTTTTACTGCAGCAGCAAATTTTGAAATGGGCCATGCTAAATCGGGAGTGAAGGGGCCATTGATATGAGGCTCTAATTCAGACAAATTAATTTCAATAACCTGGTCAAAATATTTTTCAGGATTTGCATAAACCTCTTCATCGCCTGTGAGGTCCGATGCAACAACGTCAGCGGCATCAACTATCTCTTTTCTTCCGGTACCTTTTAAATATTCAGCCATTTTTTTATCATAGCCAAATATGGAAGTCGTAGCGCCAATTTCTGCTCCCATATTACAAATAGTTCCTTTGCCGGTGCATGAAAGCGAAGTAGCGCCTTCACCAAAGTATTCGAGAATAGCACCTGTGCCGCCTTTCACAGTGAGTATACCGGCAACTTTTAAAATAATATCTTTTGAAGCCGTCCAGCCACTAAGCTTCCCCGTTAGTTTAACACCAATCAATTTTGGAAATTTTAACTCCCATGGTAAACCAGCCATAACATCGCATGCATCTGCACCACCTACACCAATAGCTATGGTTCCCAGGCCGCCGGCATTCACAGTGTGTGAATCTGTTCCTATCATCATTCCGCCGGGGAATGCATAATTTTCTAAAACCACCTGGTGAATAATACCGGCGCCTGGTTTCCAAAAACCAATTCCATATTTGTTGGAAACAGAGGAGAGAAAATCATACACTTCTTTGTTTTGAGACTTAGCTCTTGATAAATCTGCTACAGCGCCGGTTTCTGCCTGTATTAAATGATCGCAATGAACCGTTGAAGGAACAGAAACTTTTGTTCTGCCTGACTGCATAAACTGAAGCAATGCCATTTGTGCGGTAGCATCCTGCATGGCAACACGGTCAGGAGCAAAATCTACGTAATCTTTACCTCTGCCGTAAGCCTCGTCTGCATTGCCTTTCCAAAGATGGGTGTATAAAATTTTTTCTGTGAGGGTGAGGGGATGATTTACAACTTTACGGGCGGCTTCTAATTTTTGAGCATAACCTGCGTAAAATTTTTTTATCATGTCAAGATCAAATACCATGTGTTTTTTATTTAAGTATTATATATTATGAGATTTTTAAACCTGGATTTATAAGAAGATATTTTTTTGCAAATTTACTTAAAATCAATTCAAGATTTTTGGATAGTTTATTCCTGATTGGGGGCTATAACGTTTTAAGGGAGATTTTAAAATGAAATGAATTTGGAAAGGCCTGGCAACCTTTTTATAAGTGAATGATTACATTGTAACACAATCTTAAAATTTATTTATCGTTATAATTTTATTACAAATATTTTTTAGCTTTGGACAATGTATAAAATAAAGCATTTTATTGAGTGGCAGGTGTTTGGTGTTTGTACCGCGATTGGCGAAAAAATGGGAATCGCTACTTCTGTGATAAGGAAATATTTTATTTATATATCATTTCTAACATTAGGTTCTCCTGTAATTTTTTATCTTTTTCTTGCTTTTTGGATGAACATTAAAAATTACATCCAAAGGTCACGACGCAACCCTCTCCGCTATTTGTGAAGTTTAATGATTTTG
>CBIGQT010000644.1:0-2306 GCA_966191655.1 uncultured Ginsengibacter sp. | reverse complement strand
AAAAAAAAAGGATAAAAATTTTAATCTTAGTTTACCTTCGCAAATACACAAACGTTATGCACCAGGCCGTCAGAAATTTAAAAAAAAAAAAAAAAAGACCTATCTTCTCTTGTCATTACTTAATAATAAAAGAAAAAAGAATTATGGAAACTAAAAAGGATAGCCCGGGAGTTTATATTCCGCCACCATTATTTTATGTCGTGATATTTTTAATTGCTTTATTCTTACAAAAGAAAGTTGCAATTAATGATTTTGTATTTCATTCGCAAATAATCAGGATTGTTGGGATATCATTATTCGTTATTTCATTATTTTTTCTTGTTACAAGTTTGAGAAAGTTTTTTCTGAGCAAAAACACTTTAATTCTGATAAAGCCTGCTTCCTCACTTCAGACCAATGGCATTTACAAAATTTCCCGAAATCCAATGTATGTTGGGCTGGCAATCGTTTATCTTGGAATTACCTGTTTCATTGGAAATTGGTGGAACATTATTTTGTTCCCCATACTTCTTTTGATTGTTCAGGAATACATAATCAATCGTGAAGAGAAATATCTTATTCGCAGGTTCGGACAAGACTACCTTGATTACAAATCAAAAGTGAGAAGGTGGCTTTAGTAAACGCTGGAAAGGCCTGGTACCAACGTACAACAGGGGTATAAATCAATAATCTATTGTGTTATATTATAGATTCTACGCTTTAAAACGAAATAAAAACTTTATGGCATCCACACTTGATTTCCATAAAATATTTATTTTCGATGTACAATGCTTAACCACACTAACTTTTTAAAGAAACTTTTATTCTTAGTTTCTTTTCTTTTGCTTGCCAACATTTTAGTAAACGCTCAGCAACTTAACACAGCTGTAAAAAATGCTTACATCATTTCAAGAATGGCTGAGAAATTTCACGTACAGCCGAGGCCGTTAGATGATACATTTTCCTTGCACGTTTTTATCCAACTTCTAAAACAATTAGACGAGGATAAAATATTTTTTACCACAGAAAATATAAAATCACTCTCCAAATTTCAATTTGATATTGATGATGAAATAAAAAACAAACAATCAACTTTTTTATCTGCCATAACAAACATTTTTAGCGATCGCATTTCCAAAGCAGATACTATGATTGACAATATTTGTAAAACCCCCTTCAACTTTTCATTACCTGAAAAAATAACTGCTAAAGAAGATACTTCTTATCCTGCTGATGAAAAAGCCATGCGCATAAAATTGTATAAATTTTTAAAATCTGACGCACTGGATAATATTACAGAAGATGATACACTGATTACATTGAATGCGTCTCAGCAAAAAAAATATGTGGATAGTATTGAACCAATTGCCAGGCATAAGGCGCAGCAATCCTACAAACATTATATCAATATTATTTTACAAAGTGCAGGCGGCATTCAACAGGCTATTGGCGATGAATATTGTAAAGCCATTGCAGTTTGTTATGATCCGCATTCTGAATATTTTCCTTTAACAGAAAAAGAAGATTTTGAAAGTGAACTTGGCCAGCAGCAATTGGTGTTTGGTTTCAGGTGCATGGAAGAGGATGATGGTTCTGTAAAAATAGAAAGCATTATGCCGGGAAGTCCCGCATTTAAAAGCGGGCAAATGAACAAAGGAGATAAATTCTTATCTATACAATGGGAAGATAAACAACCGATAGATGTTAGTTCGGGTGGCTTAAAACAATTGTATGAAGTGCTTAGAATGAGCAATCATAACAAAGCAACTTTCAAAATAAAAAAGCCGGATGGCACCGAACGTACGGTGATATTATTAAAAGAAAAAATGGACGATGATGATGATCAGAATAAAGTGAAAAGTTTTTTATTAAAGGGCGATAAAACAATTGGCTTTATTTCTTTGCCTTCTTTTTACCAGGATTGGGATAATGAAAATTCAGGAGTAAAAGGTTGTGCTAATGATGTAGCAAAGGAAATTTTAAAACTCAAAAAAGAAAATATCGAAGGTCTTATTATTGATCTAAGATATAACGGTGGTGGCTCTATGGAAGAAGCCATTGAATTATCAGGAATTTTTATAGATGCAGGACCGGTAGGAAATGATGCAAAAGTATACACTTTAAAAGATGCTAACAGGGGAACAATTTATGATGGCCCCTTGATGCTAATGGTTAATGGATATACCGCTTCTGCCTCAGAAGTGGTTGCAGGCACTTTACAGGATTATCATCGTGCAGTAATTGTCGGTTCACCAACTTATGGAAAAGCTACAGCACAAATTGTATTGCCGATGGATACTGCAATTGATGTAAATAAAGATGCGGGC
>CBIGQT010000643.1:0-2318 GCA_966191655.1 uncultured Ginsengibacter sp. | reverse complement strand
TGGTGTTCAGTTAAACAATAGAAAATTACATGCAGCAGATATTGTAACTACGCAAAATGAAGGAAATGAAAATGCATTTGCAACCGTAAGAAGATTTTGTACGCAGATGTGCGATAATCCAAGATTAACAGAGAAACCGGTGTATGGTATTAATGATTGGTATTTTGCTTATGGGAGTAATTCTGCAGATTTGATTTTAGAAACAACTTCTTTAATGGCAGCGCTGGCAAGCAATTCAGACAATCCGCCGTTTTCTGTTATTGATGCCGGATGGGCTATTAAGTCTCCTTTACTACCCGATGATTGTTGCTGGGGAGATGATTTTTCTATACCCAACAGTAAGTTCGGCGATATGAAAAAACTTGCAGACGAAATTAAAAAGCTCGGTATGCGGCCCGGCTTATGGACAAGGCCGCTTTGTGCAAAACATAATGATAAAAAAACTTTATTAGCTGCGTCTATCCCTGGTCGTGATGATCCTAAAACTCCTATTCTCGATCCTTCTATTCAGGAAAATATAGAGCGGATAAAAAATTTATGGAACGCTTACCGTCAATGGGGATTTGAAATGGTGAAGCATGACTATACAACGTATGATATTTTTGGAAAATGGGGTTTTCAAATGGAAGATGGGCTTACAACACCAGGATGGCAGTTTAATGATAAAACGAAAACGAATGCAGAAATTATTTTGAATTTGTACAATAATATACGCGAAGCCGCAGGCCCTCTTTACCTGATTGGATGCAATACAGTCAGTCATTTGTCAGCCGGCATATTCGAACTCAATCGCATTGGTGATGATACAAGCGGTAAGGAGTGGGAGCGTACACGAAAAATGGGGGTGAATACACTTGGCTTTAGAATGGTGCAGCATGAAACTTTTTACGAAGCTGATGGAGATTGTGTAGGGCTCACTAAAGATGTGCCCTGGGAAAAAAATAAACAATGGATGGAACTGCTTGCAAAAAGCAGTGCACCATTATTTATATCAGCGCAGCCCGATGCTGTTGGGCAGGAGCAAAAGGAATTTATTAAAAAAAGTTTTACTGAAGCAGCAAGAGCGCAACCCATTGCGGAACCAATTGACTGGCTTACCAATCCGTTACCTGCGAAATGGAAGTTAGATAGCCAGGAAGTAGATTTTGACTGGAGTTGAAGAGCGATGCAATCTTTCGCTTAAATAGTTATAAGCTTTCAAACGCAACAATCGGCGATAGCGTTTGTTTAATTATAGAACGTGTACTTGTTGAAAGCAATTTTTTCTTTCTGATAAAGTATGCTTATATTTTTGCATGCTAAAAATTCTAAGTGCAATTATTGTTAATGTAAATTTTGATGGATATGAATGATGCATATAAGCTGATAATGGATAAGCTAACGGCGTGGATGCATGGATTTATAAAGATGCTGCCAAATATTTTATTAGCAGCCGTCATCCTGGTTATCGGCCTTTTTATCGCAAAGAGAATAAAAAGGATTGCGGCAAAGCTTATTGTAAAGATTTCGACAAATACGACTCTTAATAATTTATTTGCTTCAATAATTTATATCTTCTTTATCGGCATTACCTTATTTTCCGTATTAAGTATTTTGCAACTCGATAAGGCGGTAACTTCGGTTTTAGCAGGCGCTGGTATAGCAGGATTGGCATTGGCGCTGGCGTTCCAGGATATTGCAGGCAATTTCATCTCCGGTGTTTTTATTTCATTCAGGCGGCCATTACATATTGGCGACATAGTAAAAATAAAAAACTATATGGGTAAAGTAGAAGAGATAAACCTTCGTGATACGACCATCCGAACCTTCCAGGGAGAAATGGTAATTATCCCTAATAAAGAAGTATTTCAAAATCCCATCGAAAATTATTCTCTGCTGGGAAAAAGGAGAATTGATCTTACCATTGGAATTTCTTATGGCGATGATTTAAGAAAGGTAATGGACGTAACTTTAAATGCCGTTAAAAATATTGACGGCTTGTCCGGTGAGGATGAAACTACCATGTTCTACCAGGAATTTGGAGATAGCTCCATAAATTTTGTGATCCGGTTATGGATAAATACTCCTGATCAACCAGAATATCTTAAAGTCGGGAGTGAAGCAATTATGCGTATTAAAAAGGCCTATGATGAAAATGATATTTCGATTCCATTCCCGATACGGACATTGGATTTTGGAATTAAAGGGGGAGCTACCTTGAAAGAAATGCCGATAAATATTTTAAAGGAGAAGGATAACGCAGAGCAATAGACGCAGATTTCTAAGTTTTATTTTTTAATAAAATTGATTTTCTTGTCATACTTATTACTAAAAATAAA
>CBIGQT010000642.1:0-2324 GCA_966191655.1 uncultured Ginsengibacter sp. | reverse complement strand
CTGCCAGTGAATTTAAAGTTGCCATAATGTAATTGATTTATCGCCTACTCTATAATCGGATTTTCGGCTTACTCCGTTTTTTGACTAAAGTGCAGTAAAATAAAAGTGTTCAGGAGAAATTAATCAGCAATCTTTTACAATTGTAAAACGGGGGCAGATGCAAGGGGAATTAATCAATAAGATTGGATAGCAACGTTAATATAAAAAGTATTTTTCAAAAATGCAAGGTAAGGGGATAAATTATTTAACGTCTTGCAACTTTTTTTGCGGACAGAAATTATTTCGTTGCATCTTTCACTTTATGAAAATTCATCCTGACTTTTATTTACGACGTGTCCCTAGAATGCTCAAAGGTGGTTCCCCCGCAGTCAAGATTGTAAATCAATAAATATATCGTCTCCTTGTCCAAAACAGGTCACACAGTGCGCTGTTCAAATTGCCATAACAAGATTCGTATAACCCCAACGCATAAACGAAGTTTGTATAAAAGCAAAGCCACTTCGAATTTGTATAAGTCCCTTCGGCATCGGGGTTGCCGAAAACTGATTTTAATTAAGGAGATTTGGAGAAATTTCGCTGCGGCAATCAACATAAAATATGATTAGTCGAAAACAAAGGATAGCGCTCCATAATTATTTAAAAATTCCACAGTTAGCCGCAGATAAGAATATGAGAATATTTTCCCGTTAAAACATTCTAAAGACAGGATGGGATTTTATTTTACCGCATCATTGCATGCTTTTTATAGTGTCCATAACTCTGTTTGTTATTGCGTCGCAATACACCAGGTTAAACTCGAAAATTTCTTCAGGTGTATATGATTTTTCTATTTCTCTTCTCAACATTGTTTTAGCCCTGTTCGACCGAACTTTCACGTTTGCATCACTAATGTGTAATGCTTCTGCCGTTTCGGCAACGCTTAAGCCATTCATCTCTCTCAATGCAAAAACCAACCTGTAATCCTGGGGTATCTTTTGCAATGCATTTTCAATTACGAAGCTTAATTCTCTGTTTATAACGGTCTCATGAGTATCTATATGTCGTTGAGCGGAGAACATAGGAATTGATTTATCGTCAAGTTCTTTGGAAACCTCATTTCTATAGCTAAACTTTTTCTGTTTTTGAAAACAGTTATTCAGCATTATTTTAATAAGCCATGTTTTGAATGAAGACCGGTTTTCAAATTTTTTTAAATGGGTATACGCATCAATAAAAGTCTCCTGCATCAGGTCCTGTGTATTTTCATGATTATAATTATAAGATCTTCCTGTCTTGTATAAAAAGGAATTATTTCTACGGATAAGAATTTCAAACAAAGCAAATTCTCCATCCAATATCCTTTGTATGATTTCTATATCAGTGTATTGGTCAAAATTCATGGAGTTATTATAAGTGTAACAATTCTTGCAAGTCTTGCCAAAGAAAATGCCCCGATAGCCATGACAAGATCACGCACAGCAACATCCAAATATATACCGCCAGCCACTAATGTAAGCGCAATGAGCGTTAACCATGCAGCAACAATAATTCCGCCTATCGCCGGTTTTGCTAATACAATTATTCCCGCAGTAATTTCTATTACGCCAACTATCATCATGAAGGTGTGCGGAGCAAAAGGAAGCCTGGCTGCTATAACGGGGTTAATATAATTTTCCCAGTGAGTTAGTAAGTTAGTGAACTTATCTATGCCGGCAACAATGGGTACAATTCCAAAGGTGACCTTCAGAAGATTAAAAACTTGCTTAATTGTTTGGTTTGCCTGTAGTGTTTCCATTTGCAATACATTTAGTAAAGTATAAATGTGTAGAGTACATGAGAAACAAAAAGGTTACAATGCAAGAAAACGTTTTATCAATTATATAATGATCTCATTTTTTATCGCGGATTTTTTTCCTGCCGGCAGTTATTAATTTCTGGCCGCGTATTAATATTTTTAAACTGTTTCTTTTTATGGAAATACCGGGATATTTTTTCTCATGCTCTTCCATCCCATATTTATAAACAGAAAGAATATCTTTATAGGAAAGAACTCCGGCAACCGTTTTTTGATCGGACACAACCGGCAATATGTCAACGTTTTCCCTTGCCATTGTTTCTGCAGCCACACGCAAAACAGTGTTCATGCTAACAGATACATTATCCCTTTTTATAAGTTTACTAATTGCATCAGTGGGATTATGATGACTTGCGAATAAACTTGAGGAACTTATGATTCCCATGAACTCATTATTCTTACTTACGATGATAAAATAATTGCCATTATAGTCTTTTTCTTTTTGCAGCCACTGCCTTACATCGCCGATGCTATTCTCCTCACTTATTAC
>CBIGQT010000641.1:0-2327 GCA_966191655.1 uncultured Ginsengibacter sp. | reverse complement strand
ATCGGCTGAGCCTATAAACCTGTTACGGTGGGTATTATTAATAAACTTATATGCTGCAAAATATGGATTAGTTGTATAGGCATCATCTAAAAACTGATTTTCAGAACCATCTTCCTTATAGCCGGGAGCAAGTGATGTTATATTAACGTTTGGCGAAAGAAACAAAGTTGAAAAATTCACACTGCCCGGAGCATCAGATACACTTGGGCGATTGTGAGTATAGGCGACTATGTATTGTCCTTTCAACTGAAGTTCTAAATGTTTATCTAACTTATAATTGGTAGACAATGAAAAAGATTGCTGATTAAATCCTGCATTCGGAATAATACTGGTGTTGCGAAGGTCGCTGGCAGAAAACCGTATACTTCCATCGTCTCCAAGGTTTTTGCTGAATGATAATGTATTAGTAGCTGCTGCGCCGTTTTTATAAAATCGTCCCATATTACCTGATACTGCAGAATAGGGCCTTTGAACCCCATCAAACTGGTAAACCATTGTTCCGTCCAGTTTGGCACCCCAGCTGGATAATCCTGTTTCAAATGCATCGCTCCCGTCCACAGGTTTATTTCCTGAATATCCCTGACCATAAGTATTTTGCCAGTCTGTATTATCTATTACATTTTCTACAACATAATTCGAATTTAATTCTACCCCGGAGCCTTTGGCGTTTTTACCCGATTTTGTAGTAATTAATATAACACCCTTGCTGCCACGGTAACCATATAATGCTGTAGCAGCCGATCCCTTTAATACAGTAAGTGTTTCTATATCGTCCGGATTGATGTTAATTGTTCCATCGCCCCCGTCAGCGCCACCGTAGCCACCGCCAACATCCGTTTGCCTGTAAGTATTGTTTTGCATAGGAATACCATCTATTACATATAAGGGCTGGTTGGAACCTGTAATATCTGAAACTCCCCGAATTACCACATTTGCTGAACCGCCAGGACCGGTAGCTACATTGCTTACGTTGACACCTGCTATTTTTCCTACGAGCCCGTTTACAAAATTTGTTTCCCTCGCCTCAGTAAGCGTAGAGCCGGCTACTGTGGTTACTGAATAACCAAGGGAGCGTTTCTCTCTTTTAACGCCCAATGCGGTTACCACCACTTCGTTTAATTGTTCTGAAGAGGGGTGCAGTTTAATATTAATTACTGTTTGGTTGCCCACTGTTACTTCTGCCGGCTTATTACCAACATACGAAAAGGTAAGAACAGCGCCGGTAGTTGCTGAAATGGAATAGTTTCCGTCTTTATCAGTTTCTACTGCCTGGGAAGTTCCTTTTACACCTACTGTAACCCCTTCAAGGGGCAAATTAGATTCGGAAGCCGTTACTTTGCCTTTAATTAACGTGGCAGTATTCTGCTGGGCAAAACCGCTAAAGCTGAAGAACAATATTGCTATAGCAAATATCCTTCGGGAAAGGTGCACGGGTAATTTTATTTTCATGTGTTTGGAATTTGGTTTTGGTAGAGATTGAATGTTGTAAGCCAGGGAAACCCACATACTATAATTAGTACTTGTTTTCTTTGGGTAATATATTGAAATTAAATATACGAAAAACTATTTTGATTTTATTATGATAATGTAAAAAATATGCTTACGGTAATTGGAAGGAGATTATGGCTTACGCCTATGTTGGTCTTTCTCCTTCCAATAAACATTGGCCTTAAACTGCTCTGCTAATATATAAATGCAGATCCAATTAGTCTTTCACATACATCTGCTTTAAAACCCTTACTTTTATCTTACTAACGCTTATCACAATGACAAAATCAACAACTGATTTATCCGCATCTGGCGATACGGTAACTTACACGCCGCAACGATTATACTCGCTTGATGCATTGCGCGGATTTGATATGTTCTGGATCATGGGTGCAGAAGATATTGTGCATACAATGGCAAAGGCTACAGGCAATTCATTCTGGGAAGGATTTTCAACCCAATTAACACATCCCGGTTGGAATGGCTTTCATTTTTATGATCTTATTTTCCCGCTGTTTCTTTTTATAGCCGGCGTTGCAACACCTTATTCTGTTGGCCGCGAACTGGAAAAAGGAAAAAGCAGGACTGAACTTTTGTGGCGTGTAATAAAACGCGGGTTAATACTTGTACTGCTTGGCATAATTTATAATAATGGTTTAAAAATCCAGCCACTTTCACAAATACGCTTTGGCAGTGTGCTTGGCCGCATCGGGCTCGCATATATGTTTGCAAATATTATTTATCTCTATTCAAAACAACGGGCGCAAATGATCTGGTTTGGCGTATTGCTTATTGGTTATTGGCTGCTGTTGAAATTTACCAGTGCGCCTGGTTTCAAC
>CBIGQT010000640.1:0-2331 GCA_966191655.1 uncultured Ginsengibacter sp. | reverse complement strand
TTCTGTATGTAAATTAGGAAGCTGTCTTTTCTTTAATTTTTATTTTTTTTAGCATAATTCTAGCTCCTGATTCTTTAGGACTCATTTTGATAAATGGAATTTCAATATACAAATAAGTCAATTGACAAATAAATAATAAAGGGAAAATAAAAGATTACTGGTTGGGTAAAACTTTTATACATAGCGATCATCGGTTTAACTATGATGAAGTGCAGGAAATTATTGATCAAAGGTCTCCTTTGGGAGAAGCAAATGAAGGGAAGTATGTTGAAGAAATTCTCTACCTGAATACACTTGCCAAAGCTTATCGCAAAGAAAGATTTAAAAACGGCGCTATTAATTTTTCTTCTACGGAAGTGAAATTTCAATTAGATGAAAGCGGTAAACCTATCGGCATTTTTGTAAAAGAAAGTAAGGAAGCGCACCAGTTAATAGAAGAATTTATGCTGCTTGCAAATCGAACAGTTGCGGCGCATATTGCCAAAATTAAAATTGATAAAAAGCCAATACCATTTCCCTATCGTATTCACGATACACCGGATGATGAAAAGCTAAAACCGTTTGTTGCTTTTGCAAAAAAGTTTGGATATAAATTTAACATGAACAACGAAGCAGAAGTTGCTGCCTCTTTCAATCAATTGCTAAAAGATGTACATGGAAAACCCGAGCAGCATGTGTTGGAGCAACTGGGAATTCGTACCATGGCGAAAGCAATTTATACTTCAGAAAATATTGGCCACTACGGTTTGGGTTTTGAGTATTATTGTCATTTTACTTCGCCTATCCGCCGTTATCCTGACGTGATGGTGCATAGAATTTTGCAGGATGTAATTGAAAAAAGTGTTCATCCGGATAAAAAGATGGAAGAAAAATGTAAGCATTGCAGTGCAAAGGAGAGAGCGGCTATGGATGCTGAACGTGCCGGAAATAAATACAAACAGGTTGAGTTTATGCAGGATAAAGTGGGAGAAGATATGGAAGGCGTAATAAGTGGTGTTGCCGCATTTGGCTTCTGGGTGGAAACGGTTAATGAAAAATGCGAAGGATTGGTTTCTGTAAGAGACCTTTCAGATTATGATGATTTTCGTCATGATGATACAGACTATTCTTTGGTAGGGCTTCGCACCGGGAAAAAATTCCGGATGGGAGATAAAATACAAATAAAACTGGTAGCAGCTAATCTTGAAAAGCGGAAACTTGATTTTGAATGGATTCCCGGCGTAGAAAGTTTAAAGACAAAAGCGGAAGTGAAAAATAAAATAAAAAGGGATTTGATGAATGTGAATTGGAACATAATATAAAATAAAAAAACATTTTACAAAAAAAACAAGGTAATCATTTGCCAATGCATTCTTTTAAAGAACTCTCACAACTTTTCGAAGAAAAATTTAATGTCCGTCATTTTCCTGAATATCCAAAAAGCCTTTACGATGCATCACAGTACATTCTAACGTTGGGGGGTAAACGCATAAGGCCGGTAATGTGCCTGATGGGTAATGAACTGTTTGACACGATAAATCCTGATACATGGCATGTAGCCAACGCAATAGAATTATTTCACAACTTCACATTGATACATGACGATATTATGGATAAGGCCCCGTTACGTCGCGGCATGCAAACGGCACATATAAAATATGGTGAATCAACGGCATTGCTTTCAGGAGATGTAATGCTGGTTGCAGCTTATGATTCCATTAATAAAATAAGCAATGTACATATGCACAGAGTGCTTGAAATCTTTAACCAGGCTGCAATGGAGGTTTGCGAAGGACAGCAACTAGATATGGATTTTGAAAAAGATGAAGCCGTAAGTTTTGATGATTATGAAAAAATGATTGAGCTTAAAACATCTGTTTTACTTGCTTCAAGCCTTCGGTTAGGCGCAGTACTTGGAGGTGCCGGTGTTGGCAATCAGCAGCATTTATACCAGTTTGGAAAAAACCTTGGAATCGCTTTCCAGGTGCAGGATGACTATTTAGATGCCTTTGGAGATCCTGAAAAATTTGGTAAGAAACACGGCGGCGATATTGTTGCTAATAAAAAAACATTTTTGTTGATACAGGCTTTACAAACATGCTCTCCTGCATACCTTGATGAATTGCACCAGTTAATGAAAAGCGATCATGATGATAAAATACAAAAAGTAATTTCTATTTATAAGTCATGCAATATAGATGAATGGGCAAAAGAGCTTAAGCAGAAATATATGTCAAAGGCTTTTGAACATCTGGAAGAGATCGCTGTTCTTTCTGCCCGTAAACTTCCGCTGGAGGCGCTCTCACATTCTTTGTTAGACAGGGAAATGTAACTGTTATTAGCACAATACTT
>CBIGQT010000639.1:0-2331 GCA_966191655.1 uncultured Ginsengibacter sp. | reverse complement strand
AAAGCCGTCTTGTCGTTTTTAAATGCATTAGGCCAAAGATGAAACCAAATAAAATACAATGTATCCGGTGAATTATTAGTGTAATTAATTATCTCAAATCCATCTAAAGTGTTTTCAATGTCGTTAAGAGTAACATCAATTTTGTAATCAGCTTTTTGTTGAAAATAATTAACCGGTGTACTCTGAGTTCTGTTTAATGATTGAGAATTTGCAGAAGCAAAAAAATAAAAAGTCACACAAAATATTATTAAGAGTTTTTTCAAAACAGTTATTTCATCAAATATAAAAAATATAAGTACCGCGATGTTTGTTGATAAAATGAAATTTTAAAAGTGTTCGACTTTGGAAGGTATTCGAATTCATGAATGGCCAATCATTTTCCCTTTCCTAATAAAATAATTCTTAATGTGTGAATCATAATTTTAAAATCGAGCGCCAATGAAATATTTTCGATATAAATAATGTCATATTTCATTCTTTCAATCATTTCATCAATATTTTCCGCGTAGCCGAATTTTACCATTCCCCAGCTTGTTAAACCCGGTTTCACTTTCAGCAATAATTTGTATTCGGGATGTTTTTCGGCAAGGCAATCAATGTAATATTTTCGTTCAGGCCGGGGGCCTACGAGACTCATTTCGCCTTTTAAAATATTCCAGAGTTGCGGTAGTTCATCCAGCCGCCACCTGCGCATTATTTTCCCCCAATTAGTAATCCTTTCATCATGCCTGCTACTGAGCATCGGGCCATTTTTTTCTGCACCGGTAATCATTGACCGAAATTTATAAATCGTAAATAGCCGGCCTTTATATCCAATCCGTTGTTGTAAAAAAAATATGTTTCCTTTTGAAGATAGCTTCGTTCTAACGGCACTATACAGTATCAAAGGAGAAAGAATTATAAACCCGCAAACAGAAACCAATACGTCAATAAGTCGTTTTATATTTTGTTGCCACACATCCATTAATCCCAGGTGAATTTCAATTAAAGGCGTGCCCATAACATCGGTGGTTCTAACAGCTCCACTCAGAATGTCAATTTTATCAGGAACCATTTTCACGTTTACCTCATTTTCATTAATTACCTGTAAAATTTTTTCAAGTATCGCTTTTTCATTATTCTCGATTGCAATTATTACTTCTTTTACATTGTAATCTTCAATAATTTTATGGGCATTGTTTATAGAACCAAGAGAGGGAATGCCATCAATTAATTTTGGAGAAACAGCGTTTTCAACACTTACAAATCCGCAAATTCTGTATCCTGTTTTTTCTTTATTTTCTGTAATGGATTTATAAAGCTGCCACGCATTTTCATTACTGCCTACAATAAGTGTATTGAACCAAACCTGTTGTTTTTGTAATTGAACATGAACTTTAGATAATAAAATAGATCTGAGTAGATATGTCGTAAAAAACTGCAACGTGAGAACTATAAAAAATCCTTTGTAAAAAAGATTATTATCTATTTTTTTTTCATATAAAATAAAGAGGAGAAGAAGTGTTATGCATCCGGTAAGTGTGCTTACAAAGGTGTATAGCATTTCATTTAGCCGGGATTTATAGTAGATATTTTTATAGGCGCCAAACAAATGGTACAATACGAGCCAACCTGAAGCATACAAAATAAGTTCAAGAAAAAATTTATAACTGAGGTTAAATATTCCGCCGTAATAGTGTGCAAAAAGGTAATAAATAATTACCCAGGAAACAGATGCAGCAATAAAATCTCCAAGCGCATAGTAAACTATAGGAAGTGGCTTCGCCAATTTCTTTTGAGTTTTTTTAGTTGAGTTGGTTACGATTTATTTTATCAAGAATAAGATGTGCTACTTCCATTGCACGGTAGCCGTCAATATCACTCACAATTACTGCCTGGTTTTTTACAACCGCATCAACAAAACTTTCTAATTCCAATTTAATGGCATTATTTTCTTTTATAAGAGGAGCGGCTATTGCAATCGTTTTTTTGCCTGAGTTGGTTTCTATATCAAAACTAAAAACGTTTTTATCTGAAGGAGTTTTGTATTTTATAACTTCCGTTTTTTTATCAAGAAAATCTATACTTATATAAGAGTCTTTTTGAAAGAGGCGCATCTTTCTCATTTTTTTCATACTTATTCTTGAAGAAGTTAGATTAGCTACACAGCCATTATCAAATTCAATGCGCACATTCGCAATATCAGGTGTATCGCTTAACACATTTACTCCATTGGCATACACATTTTTTACATTGCTTTTTACCAGACTTAAAATAATGTCAATGTCATGTATCATTAAATCGAGTATAACACTCACATCTGTGCCTCTTGGATTAAATTGAGCTAAACGA
>CBIGQT010000638.1:0-2346 GCA_966191655.1 uncultured Ginsengibacter sp. | reverse complement strand
TCATTTGCAGCGGTTAAATACGAAATTGGTAATTGAAAAAGTTCATTTTTGTACCATGTTAAATAAGTCTGTCCCTTTGCACCCGAACCCGTAACTATATCGAAGCGCTTGGTAACCTTTTCTACGTCTCTTAAATGAGCAACCTGGTATAATCCACTGTCTCTTTTTTCCATGCTTACAAAAAGATGATCGTTAAAAGGAAATATATTTTTTCCTTTTTCAAAACTTCCTTTTATGTATTTTTCTGAGGCAGGTTGCGATGTTAGAAGATGACCGGTATGAACAAAGCTTTCATAAATATTTTTATGACATTTGATACAGGTAGCTTGCCCTGCAAATTGTTTAAAATTAACTTTCCTTTCGTCAGCTATTATTGCACTCTTCGCTTTTTCTTTAGTCTTTTTTTCTCCATTATTAATACATTGAATAAGTACAAAAAAACAGGAAATAATAATGCAGATAACAATTGCAGATATCTTGAACTTTATAAATCTTTCCATGAAATTTTTTGTGATTACCAATGGGAACGCAAGCAATCTTAAAATACATAAGCCTAAAAGTTGTATCGGCCCGGATAAATAACCTTTATCTTTACTGTATAAAATTACTACTAATAAACTTCTGAATTATATCTTCAAAAAGTGTTACTGTTTCGCATTTTCTCTCTTTGATGTTGATCTAAGTAAAAATAATCATGAAAGGAACCCACTATTTTTTTCTGGAAAGCAAAAGGTTAATTCAGTTGCTTAACATGTTTATGCTCTTAAGCGGGCTACTGTGCAGTTGCGGGAAAAAATCATCTGATACCCCACCAATTCCTCCTGTATCATTTAGTTCAACACTAATTACAATAAATGGGAAGCAGGAAACGTCCATGAATTATAATATCAATACAATACCTGTAATTAAATTTTCTTTTTCAGCACCTGTTGATCAGGCTTCTGTTAATAATAGTCTTTCCTTTGCTGATGCAGCAGGCACTTCTGTTTCTTTTAATACAACTTATTCGTCAGGAGATAGTAATGTTATTGTTCAGCCATCAGCTTTAAAATATCTTACAAAATATATTGTAACCGTATCAACGGCTTTAAAATCAAAAGAAGGCGGTAGTTTAAAAAGTCCTGCAGCTTTGAGTTTCGTAACTCAAATTGATTCTTCTGATAAATTTCCCGGAATATCAGATACTGCATTGCTTACTTTAATACAACAGCAAACCTTTAAATATTTCTGGGATTTTGGTCATCCTGTCTCCGGTATGGCAAGAGAAAGAAATACATCCGGAGATATTGTAACTACCGGCGGTACTGGCTTTGGTGTTATGAGTATTATTGCAGCAATCAATAGAAATTTTATTACAAGGGCGGAAGGTCTGCAAAGAATCAATACGATAGTAAACTTCCTAACGGATAAGTGTACACGATATCATGGCGCATTTTCCCATTGGATAAATGGCGCAACAGGTGCAACAGTTCCTTTCAGTCAATATGATGATGGAGGCGACCTTGTTGAAACCTCTTTGCTGATGGAGGGATTGTTATGCGCCCGCAAATATTTTAATACAGCCGCTGCCAGTGAAGTTTCTCTTCGTGCCAATATTAATGCATTATGGGATGGTGTTGAATGGAGTTGGTACCGGCAAAACGGCCAGGATGCATTGTTTTGGCACTGGAGCCCAAATTATAATTTCCAGATCAATCAGCAGATTTCGGGATGGGATGAAGCATTAATTGTATATGCACTGGCAGCTTCTTCCAATACGGATTCTATTCCAAAGGTTGTGTATGATAATGGATGGGCTTTAAATGGCGGAATAAAAAACGGAAATACATATTATGGAGTACAATTACCACTAGGCCCCAATCTCGGTGGTCCTTTATTCTTTTCTCATTATTCTTTTTTAGGAATTAATCCACACGATCTTACTGATGCTTATGCAAATTATTTTACGCAGAATACGAATCATAGTTTGATCAATTATAATTACTGTGTGGCCAATCCTGGTAATTTCTATGGCTACAGTTCAACAAACTGGGGACTTACAGCAAGCGATGATAACGTCTCAGGCTATGCTGCTCATTCGCCTACAAATGATGATGGCGTTATAACACCATCCGCGGCTATATCGTCATTGCCTTATACGCCGGTGCAATCCATGAACGCCTTAAAATTTTTCTATTATACTTTGGGCGATAAATTATGGAAACAATATGGTTTTGTGGATGCTTTTAATCTTAAAGACCTTTGGTTTGCTGATTCATTTTTAGCCATTGACCAGGGGCCGCAAATTGTAATGATAGAGAATTACCGAAGCGGTTTACTCTGGAATTTATTTATGAGCTGTCCTGA
>CBIGQT010000637.1:0-2349 GCA_966191655.1 uncultured Ginsengibacter sp. | reverse complement strand
CCGGCAAACGCGAGTTGGTAGCACCAAACAATGATAAGCGTTATGTGCGCAGGAACAGTAAAGGACAGTTTAGCGAAAGCGATGATCAAACCAAATCATTAAGACAGGACGTAAAAAAGAGTGCAAAAAAGAAAATAAAGCCAGGTTACGGCGATAAAGGTGATCGTGCAAAATAAGAAAGCGTTTAACCCAGCCTGATATGTAAGCTTGCTGTCTTTAGGGTTTTCCTTTGATCACTTCCCCATCTAAAAGCCTTTTGCCTTTTTGCGTGACAAAAAAAGCCACTACAGGCTTTGCATTTTCAAGTGTATAGATTTTTGCATAAATAAGATCGCGGGAATAAAGTGGTTTTTGAAACCTCATATCAGCTACAGTAAATGGCCTCAGGCCTTGTAGTTCTCTTTCGTGGCAATCCATAAGCTGTTCAATCATTAATTTTGTGACCCTTTCCATAAATAAATGATTTTGGAAAAAGTTCTAAAAAATAATGCCAGCAAGGATTTACTGAAATTGTGTCGGATAATGAAAAGAAATAATAAAGTTGACTTGTCAAAAAATCCTTGCCAGGTTTAGCAGGTGAGAAAATTTGTCAGAGCTATTTAGGCTTGCAGAAAGATAATGAGAAAATTAATTTGTCGTGGAAGATTTTTTGGAGATGCACATAAAATTATTTATTTCCATTTTATTAAATGCGGCCCGGAATCGAATCGAATTTTATTTCATCTATTTCCCGCTGCATCAAGTTTCCAAAAAATTGTTTGTAATCGTCAATATCGATTTTATCATCGGTATTAGTTGTATTCACAATTTGTTTAATTGCATCATTTAAAACCGGATATGGCCGATATCCTGTAATGATTACACCTCTCTTTCCGCTAACACTTATCGTTAGCGTTGGAAAGCGATTTATGTTTTTATACTTCACTTCCTGGAGATCTTTTCTAAAAGCATCTGCACCTGCACCGGATATAAAGTCATTAATAAATCGATCAGTGTTAAAGTCAATAACTTCCGCTTCAACCGTTTTAGCAATATCAAACAACAAGATTTGTTTTGCAATATTCAATCCGTGTAGCATAATTGCTTCACGTACATATCGTAAAAATTTTTGTTCTGCATAACGTGATTGTATACCCGCACATTTTACTGCAATACAAGCCGGATAGGAAGTCGCCGGAGGATCATTTATCCAAATTAGATCTTGTATGGGCATACCTGATACATTCTGCGCCTGCGCCCATAATGATCCCATTTGAAAGGGGCGGCTTATTGAATTAACCTCATCATTGAAGTTTTTCCAGTCAGCAATAAGACCGCCCATGCAATAACGTACAGATAATTTTCCCCTCAGTTCATATTGTAATCTTCGCCATTGCGGCTCAAAAGCCCAGCTCCAACAGCAAAGTGGGTCAGTATAATAAGTGATTTCTACAAGATCTTTACTTTGATCTATATTCTTATTTTGATCTGGAGGAGCTTGTTTTTGATTTACCATTAGCAGGTTTACCGTTGATTGATTTTTTCGAAGATAAATTTTTACCGGAATTTTTATCCTTTCCGTTTCCATTATAATTTTTACTTCCATTACCTGAATAAGTATTCCACTGCTGCTCCCCTGCCGGCGATGCGGAGTTAATTTCTTCGCTGCGCACATGGCTTAAATTCGAATTCATTTTTTGAATTTTACTTTCTGTTCTGTCAGTACCAGTGGCTTTCTGATCAATTAATGCATTTGTTTCCATTACATGCTTAACAGGATCTTCGATGTACTGAAACGTCTCACCTAATTGAGTACTTTCTCCTTCATTCCACGGACCACGAAAGTCGTTACCATTTGAGAAATTAAAATACAGATTACTATAACGGGGATCACTTTGTAAAATGCCAGGAGGAAAGTTTGGCTGAATGGTACTAAGTGCTGCTTCAAACATTTGATAGTGGGCTACTTCTCTTGTCATTAAAAAACGTAAGGTCTCTTTTATATACGGGTCATTTGTAAACTGCAATAAATATTCATATACCATTTTAGCGCGGGTTTCGGCGGCAATGTCTGAACGAAGATCGGCAGTAAGATCCCCCTGTGCATCACCGTTAATATAAGCCGCAGACCATGGAATACCCTGGCTGTTTGTATAACATGGGCCGCCAGCGCTGCCTACAAAAAATTGCGGTGCTACTATCGCCTGGTGAATTACACTTTCTTTTGCGGCTTTTCCATTTAGCAGTTGCATTATTTCTGAATTCTCTGCTGCGTTTTTAAGATCACCGTTAACACCTGTCAGCAACATCTGAATAGTTGCACCTACAATTTCAAGATGGCTGAATTCTTCGGTAGCAATATCCATTAGC
>CBIGQT010000636.1:0-2350 GCA_966191655.1 uncultured Ginsengibacter sp. | reverse complement strand
ACGGTTCCTAAAAAGCAGGGCTTTATGAATCAGCTTTTTAAAATTTATACCAGGAAACTTGCACTCGCCAGCCATATACCTATTGTGGCGATTTCTATGTAGATCTGTTTTGTAAACCTCATTCCGGGAATTTCACCTGGTGAGTTACCAGGGGCAGGCATGTACAAATATTACGGTTTCATATTTTGGTAAAACAATACCAGGCTTGCCGGGGAGTTTTTTATCGTGTAGGCGGTACCGGTAGCCATGGGCATGTAAGAAACGGCGCACCAGCATTTCGGGCCTTGTATTCTTGCCTTTAATGCGGCTCATATTATAGCTGCGGGTTGCTTTACTGTGGACATCTGCCATGGGGTAAAGTTAGCAGTTAAAAAAGAGGAAGAATGTTAACCGTTCTGTTACACCGCTAATTGCATACCATTGCGGAGCGGCCTTGTATTTTTAAAATAATATTTTACATTTGGTAACACAATTCTGTAACCAGTTCTTGTTTGCAGCGAGGACTAAATAACTCCAACGCCTGCATGAAAAGGTATTATCGCGAAACGTTGTTACATACATAGCGCCTATTTATCTTTTATCCATACATCCCTGTTGTTCACCACTGCCTGTGTTACGGAGCCATCAGCTCCTTTGGAAAATACCACGAGGAAGGATTGGTCTTCGGTTACAAATTCCAGGTCTGATGTTGCAAAAAGAGGGGTAACATCTTTTTCATGTGTTATCACCAGGTGCCCATCTGCATCAGTAACTGTTGCAATATCATCGGCATCCCCATCTCCACCCTTCAACTGGTACCTGCCGTCGAACGCCTTCAGTTGCTGGCCGGTAAGCTGAATGATCTTCTTCATGGGAGGCGTATAATCGTCGGCAACCCGGTTCCACACGTCTTTGTTGAAAGCCAGCACCTGTGTTATTTGCCCGGTGCTGCTTTTCGTAAATTTAAGGGGAAACTGGTGCTCATCATTATAAAACTCCAGCTCCGATGTTTGTTTGAAAGGGATTTCCTGCTTATCCCAAAGCTGCCTGAGCAGGAGGTGCCCATCCTGCAGCAGGATCTGGAGAAAAACCATGTTGTTGTCAGTGAACTGGTACTTACCCACAAATGACTTTAATTGTGTTGTGTCGGCCATGGTGCTTTGAGCAGAAAGGTTGCCCGTATAAAACTGGATGCAGCCAGCGAGCATAAAGATGAGGAACAAATGTTTTTTCATATAAATAGTATTATTGTCGTGCTTAGTATTCTGCAATTAATGTTTCTGCAGGTATTTTTAATTTACTATGTAATTCACGTATCATGTTTAGCGACAATTTACGCCGGCCGCTTAATATTTCTGACTTACGGCTGCGGCCACCTAAGATTTTATTCAATTCTTTTTCATCTGTTCCCATCTGTTCTAATTGAAATTTTATCGCTTCTATAGGATGTGGCGGTGGAATAGGGTAATGTTTTTGTTCGTATCCTTCTATCAAAACAGATAGTATTTCCAGTTCATCTGAAAGTCTGCTGCCAGGCTTAAGATCTTTCTGCATTAGCTCGTAAGCCCTTCCCAATGCATCGCCATAATCTTTTTTTGTTTTAATTGGTTTTAACATACGTTATAGTTTTAGCATCAATATTATCATACTCTTTGTGAGTGCCTATCCATACAATAAAAATAATCTGCAGGTAATATTCAATATCAACCACAAGCCGGTATTTATTACCATGAATATTAAATACAACTCTTTTAGTGCCGATGACTGAAGCATTACCAAATTGTTGTTTCAGATCGTTATGGTTTCTCCATTTTGCTTTACCGGCCTCCTGATACCAGGCAAATAAAGGCTGCCCGGCTTCTTTTTTCTTTTTAGCGTATAGCTTCAATGTTTTTAAAGCAATTATTCTCATGTTGGTTTACAAATATACAAAGTGTTACCAAATTGGTAGCGCTTGTTTTTGCAATTCTTTTTAAGAAGAAATAATGTTTTTTCTGCTTTTAAAGGCTTTAGCTCACATTCCCATAGACTAATAATCTTCCAGCCTTCTTTCTTTAATGCTTTGGCAGCTTTTTCATCATTGGCAATGTTGCCGTTTTGGCCGGCAGGCATGCCCAAATATTACGGGTTTATATTTTGGTAAAACAATATCGGGTTTGCCGGGGAGTTTTTTATCGTGTAGCCGGTACCGGTAGCCATTGGCATGTAAAAAGCGGCGCACCAATAGTTCTCCTCCATCGGAGTCTTTTGGACAAAGGAGTCTCCATAGGAGTCGTTTGCGACCTTCGGACAGGCCTCGTGTCTTTGCTGTTAATGCGGCTCATATTATAGCTGCGGGTTTCTTTGGTGTGTACGTCGGCCATTGGGTAAA
>CBIGQT010000635.1:0-2355 GCA_966191655.1 uncultured Ginsengibacter sp. | reverse complement strand
TTAAAATCCTTTTCATCAAACCCGCCCTCATTGGTTCGCTTATAATAATCTTTATTAAACCTGTTACTCATTTGCAATCCAAGCCTGGCTTCAATCAACCTGAACTGCACGCTTTGGAAACCTGAAGCGGGGATCAATAAATTTCTGAATTCAAGAAAATCAAGGGGAGTCATTGTATCCAATAAGGTTATTTGCTGCGTCAGCAGTTCAAAAATTTTTATTATTCTTTTAAACCTGTGGCGAACAAGATTCAGGTCTTCCGAATTATCATCAATTTTTTCTTTTGTAAAAACCTGCATGATAAAATCCAGCTCGAATAATAATAAACAGCATTTCATCATGAGCAGGCGCATTTTCCTTTTTAAAACTTTCAGGATGTTGCGCATCAAGAATTTTATCAAGTTGCAGGTAAGTGCTGTAATACATTGATTTATTTTCTGCCATAAATTCTATTATTATTTTTCAAAAATAAGCTGAATATCCCGACGCTTTATTCTGTTTGTAAAATCAGTAAATTTATTTGCTTAATAAATTTTATTTTTATTAATTCACATAAACAGAATTATGAAAAAAACTATATCCATCGCATACCTGTCATTTTATTTTGCAGGCTTTTTCATTGTTAGTTCAATAAATAACGTAAATGCACAAACGAAAAAACCAGTAGTGGCTTCCGTTCATCCGGCGTGGAGTGAGCAAAGTAATATTTATGAAGTGAACTTACGCCAATATACCGTGTCATCTTCTATGAAAGATTTTGAAAAAAGTTTGCCTCGTTTAAAAAAAATGGGAGTGGAAATATTATGGTTCATGCCGATAACGCCGATAGGTATAGAAGGAAGAAAAGCAGATTCAACTGAGCTTGGGAGTTATTATGCGGTGCGTGATTATAAAGCCGTGAACCCCGAATTTGGAACAATGAAAGATTGGAAGAAGTTAGTGAAAGATGCGCACAGCATGGGTTTTAAAGTAATTACAGATTGGGTTCCTAATCATAGTTCACCCGACAATCATTGGATAAAGGACCATCCTGATTTTTATAAAAGAGATAGTTTGGGAAATACAGTTTACCGGGATGACTGGACGGATACCCGAAATCTTAATTACGCAAATTATGAGCTTAGAGATAGTATGATTGATGCAATGAAATGGTGGATAAAGCAAAGTGATATAGATGGTTTTCGCTGTGATGTTGCAGAAGGCCCACCGGCAGATTTCTGGAAACAATGCATTGATTCATTAAAAAAACTAAAAAATGTTTTTATGCTTGCCGAAGGTGAGAAGCCCGAATTGCATGAAGCCGGTTTTGATGAAACCTATGCCTGGAGTGTAATGGAAGGCTTTGTGCATTATCATGCAGGAAAAATAACACTGCCGCAGGTTGACTCAATTATAAATCATGATATAGAAATATTTCCCAAAAATTCTTATCGCATGTACTTTACCACTAATCATGACTGGAATAGCTGGGAAGGGACAGAATTTGAAAGATTTGGAGATATGTATAAACCGCTTGCGGTATTTACGCAAACGATGTATCAGAGTGTGCCTTTAATTTACAGCGGACAGGAAATACCTGATAAAAGGCGCCTGAAGTTTTTTGTAAAGGATCCTATAGTTTGGAGCAGTTATAGCATGGCGCCGTTTTACAGCAGGCTGTTGCATTTGCGCAAGAGCAATCCCGCACTGGCTGCAGACGCTTCTTATAAAAAATTAGTAACTGCCAATGATATGGCCATCTTTGCTTACGTAAGAGAAAAAGCAGGGCATAAGATTGCAGTGATCTTAAATTTATCAGACCAGCCACAACAGTTTACCATAGACGATACATCTATTTTTGGAAATCCCCTGAATATATTTTTGGGAGTGAAAGAAAAAGTAAATGCAACACATGTATTTAGTATCGAGCCGTGGGGGTATATCGTGTATGAGTATAAATAATTAAAATTTTAATAAGCTTCTTTCCGATGTGAAATCTTTAGAATCTCAATTAAAAGTTCATTGTGTTGAATAGAATAAATTATTCTGTATGTGCCGCTACGAATACGATATAAATTTTTAAACCCCTTTAATTTTTTATAACATGAAGAAAACGGATTATCACCTAATTCAATGATTCGATCTTTTATTGATAAAATTAATTCAAGAGGAAAATTAGCAAGTTCTTTCTCAGCCGACTTTTTTATTTTTAGCTGATACTTTGCCATTGGAAGATTTATTTTTTATAATTTTTGTCACCGATTTTTCAAAATCAACCGAAGGTTCTTCTACTCTGCTTTGTGCTTCCAATCCGTCAAGAAAATCTTCAACTTCTTCTTTATAGTTTTTCAGACTTATTACAACTGCCGTTTTTTT
>CBIGQT010000634.1:0-2356 GCA_966191655.1 uncultured Ginsengibacter sp. | reverse complement strand
AGAATACGCCTTCGCTTCCATTGCAAGCGGCTCCCAAATCATAGCCTTTTCGCGAGATTCGGGCTTATTTTTACTCTCTTCAAGGGATCTATATAGCGAATTATTTGAAGTGGTAATACTGGCATTTGAAGTTATTAAACTGGTGTTAACAACCTTAAATGCATTAATTACCTCGTTTGATACATTTAGGGCAAGGATGGCCGTTAGTACAAGGTACATAACGTTGATCATCTTTTGCCGCGGTTCTCTGGGTAATGCCATGGTATTTAAATTTACTTTGGTTTTTGACTTGGATTATATAATTATTATCTACCCTGCATGGCACTCAGCATATTACCATAAACGTTGTTTAATTTCCCAAGGTTGGTTGCTAAAACACTTATTTGTTCTTTGGTAGATTGCGCATCCTCTACAGTTGACACCATTACCTCACTTGCCTGTGCCATTTTACCGTAAAAACTATTTAAAGTTTTAAGGTGGTTGTTGCTTTCATTTAACTCAAGCTCATAAATAGTATTTAGTGAACCAAGGTTTTTGGTAAGCACCTGCACCTGGTCATGAAATCCTTTAGCACTATCAGCGGCATTATTAAAGCTGCTCATTGTATTGGCGGAATTTACATAGGCTTCTTTCATCATTCCTAAAGCAGATGTTGCTTCTTTGGTCTTGGCTGAGAAATCACCGGTTGATTTTACAACATCTCCAACTTCTCCAAGATGAGAAACAGTGGTGCCTAGTTTTTGAAAATTATCACCAAGCTTTTTCATATTTGCTGGTGTAATGTCTGCTTCCATCAGCATTTTATCCATTGATTGCAAAGCAGGATTACCTTTTACAGTTTCTACTGCCGGTGCATGATCATGTCTTTGTTGTGGTTTTACCCATTCGATTGCAGCATATACAAGGAATATACCGGTTTCAGTCCACATACCTACTCCAAGGAGTGTATCTGCATAAGATTGGTGGGTTAATTTTGCCCATGCGGCAAAAATTACAACAGCTGCTCCGGCGCTTACTAAAACGTCAACGAGGGTTAAAAAGGATCTTTTTGGTTGGGCCATGATAATTTAGATTTTAAATTTTAATGTTGATTTGGTTAGATTTATAAAATACAAAGCCCATATTAAATTGCTATTAATACAGGCCCGTAAATTTTTTGCTAAAGATTTTTTCTATTGAGTAATATTTATTTTTTACCTTTTTTGCTGGTAACTGGTGGTAAATCAATAACACAACGGAAACCTATGTAAGATTTAGCCGTATCCTGGTATTCATACGATCTTGTGCTCGTTTGTAAAAAGTATCCAACATCTTTCCAGCTTCCACCGCGGATAACCTTACGCTTCATACGTGGAGGATCCTGGTCTGTCGCATTCCAGCGAATATCAGGGTTCATATCGTGTTGAAAATTATAACCGCCTTCGTAGTATAATGATGAAGTCCATTCAGCCACGTTTCCAGCCATATTATATAAGCCAAAATCATTAGGCCAATAAGCATCAGCACGCACTGTATAGAAACCTCCATCTTCAGGATAATTACCCCTGCCTGGTTTGAAATTGGCAAGTAAACATCCCTTCCTGTTTCTTAGATAGGGGCCGCCCCATGGATAGGGAGACTGTGACCTTCCGCCCCTTGCTGCATATTCCCACTGAGCTTCGGTTGGAAGACGGAAAGGAGATTCTGAACTTCTGTTTTTATTTGATAAGAACGAATTAAGTAGATGAGTGCGCCATTCACAAAAGGCGGTAGCTTGTTTCCAGTTTACACCAACAACCGGATAATTTCCAAAAGCCGGATGGCTATAGTATTGCTTCGACATTGGTTCATTGTATGAATAAGAAAAGTCTCTTACCCACACTAAAGTATCGGGATAAACAGGAATATCGTACTTGTTAATAAATTTACCACGGGGAACATTAGCATTCTCCCTTTTTGCAGCTTCTGCATAGTCAAAGGTTTCAGAATGATACATTATTTTAAGTGGATCAATTTCTTTTTTTCCAAAGATTCTGTTATCGGGTGTAACGATCATAGCATCTATTTTTTCCATAGTTGCCTTGTCATTCCATTTAATGGTTTCAATTTTTTTCCAGTCAAGATATTCTTCACCGTTGGATCCCGGTTTAACATAGCCCATTAATTTACCGGCAATAGAATCTCTAACCCAATTTGTAAACTGGCGATATTCATTATTGGTAATTTCTGTGGCATCCATCCAAAACCCGCTTATTGAAACCTGCTTATTACGTGCTGTAAAAGCATAGTTTATGTCTTCATCACTTGGGCCCATGTGAAACATTCCGGGTGGAACATAAACCATTCCGGGAGGTTTTGGTAAAGTGTAATGGGCGGC
>CBIGQT010000633.1:0-2359 GCA_966191655.1 uncultured Ginsengibacter sp. | reverse complement strand
CCGGCACGACCGAAACGCACAAAAGGCGTTTGTAACCCTTGAAAGAGTAGTGGTTTTTATCGGTCATCAGTTCAACAATAAAATTGCCTTCTTTTCAGAAACAGAAATTGAAAATGCAAAAGTTGAAGGTGGTGCACCAGGTGGAGAAATAGCTTTAGAGCAGGCATATTTACGGTTTCGGTTCAATTCAAAACAATATCTCGTTGCCGGTTTATTCACACCCAGAATTGGATTACTGAACGAAAATCATCTTCCTGTAAACTTTAATGGAGTTGAACGTCCTATAGTGGAACAATTGCTAATTCCTGCTACATGGAGAGAACTTGGCGTCGGCTTTTATGGTGAGTTGCGAAAACTTCCCGTAAATTATACCATTGCTATTGTTAATGGATTAAACTCTGCAGATTTCGTTCATGGCAGTGGTATTCGCGAAGGCCGTGCCGAAGGTGATTTTGCTCCGGCAAACAATATTGCAATAACAGGATCGCTTCAATATTTTCTTAAAGAATTTAAATTCCAGGTTTCCGGTTATGTTGGTGGTACAACAGTTTTTGGTCAAAGAGAAGCCGATAGTCTCCAGTTAGAAAGTGGTTTTTTTGGCGCTCCTCTTTATTTAACTGAAGCAGATGTTCAATATGCAAAAAATGGTTTTACATCAAAGGCGCTCTTCACTTATGTTTCATATCCCCAGGCTGCTGTAACCAATAAAGTATTTGCGTCTAATGTTCCTGCGTCTATGTATGGGGGTTATGCTGAAGTTGGATTTAACATATTTGAATATGCTTCCAGTGAAAAATTAAGATCGCAAAAACTAAATGCATTTGTAAGATACGAAATGCTTGATCTTAATAGTTCAATACCCGATAACGGAGTTTATGATGGGACACTAAAACAAAATCACCTGATTGCCGGTTTTGGATATTTACCTATTCCCAACGTAGTTATAAAAGCTGATGTAAGACTGTTGCATACAGGCCCCGCAAATCCTGATCTTGTTGTTAATCCAAGTCCAGCGGCATTACCATATCGTGAGAACAATACATTTATTAATCTTGGAATAGGCTGGTCATTTTAAAATGGAAAGAAGAAACTTTATAAAAACCGGTTGCAACGCATGCATTGCATTAGGCAGTGGCATTTTTATAAGTTCCCTTGCTTCGTGCAGTCCTAAATTATCTGTTGCAAAAGTTACGCAAAAAGATATGAAGTTTTCAATACCAGAAAGTGATATGGCTTCATCGAATCTAAAAATTATAACCATTAAAAATTTTGATTATGATGTATTCATTAAAAAAAATAATGATGGTTCTTACCTGGCGCTTGCAATGGTTTGTACACACGCGGGACATGCATTAGTAAAAACAGGCGATAGATTTTATTGCTCACTTCATGGAAGTGAATTCGATATAAATGGCAATGTTATAAAAGGACCTGCCGAAAGAAATCTTGTTCATTTGCCTCTTATAAATAATAATGGCGTACTCGAAATTGCACTGAAAAACGCTACAGCCATTTAAACTATAAGATTCCAAACAATACGTTATATGAAAACTAAAATAATATGGCTCGCAATAATAATTTGCTTTTCTTTTTCTGCATGTAGGAAAGCACCTTCCGGAAGCAGCACCGAAGATTTTAATTCACTCAAGCAAACAGTTTTAAATGATTTTGTTGATAATGTCGCCATACCTCAATATCAAAATTTTTCTACCACTGCTGATGCATTAAATACCAGCATAACTAATCTTGATGCAAATTCTACAGAAGAAAATCTTGCAAAAGCAAAGCAATCCTGGAAAGATTTGCGTACTTCATGGGAACAGTGTGAAGGATTTTTATTTGGACCGGTTGAAGATGATAACTATGATCGGAATATGGACACCTGGCCTGTTGATTATGTTCAGCTTGATTCATTGCTTGCAAGTTCCAATCCTCTTCAAATTAGTGACATTCAGAACTTAGGTACCTTATCATTGCGAGGCTTTCATCCTATAGAATATATTTTATGGGGAGTAGATGGCAATCGCAGCGCTGCTTCTGTTACCACAAGAGAAAAAACGTATATGGTAAGCCTTACCAAAGATTTACAAAATAATGCCAACGCATTAAATAATAGCTGGATCACCGGCCTTGGCAATTTCGGCAAGGAAGTAAAAAGCGCAGGCAATGGAAGTACTGTTTATTCAAAAAAACAAGAAGTGTACATGGCTATAACACAGGCAATGATTGATATTTGCGATGAAGTGGGTGAAGGTAAAATGGCTGAACCCTATGCGGCATTAGACAGTAATATTGTGGAATCTCCTTTCAGCGATAACTCAACAATAGATTTTAAAAATAATATTATTTGTATCACTAA
>CBIGQT010000632.1:0-2362 GCA_966191655.1 uncultured Ginsengibacter sp. | reverse complement strand
CTTCAATAATTAATTGATTTTTTGTGTTGGGTAAATGATGAAGAATGTCTTTTAAAACAATTTTTGTGTTCTCTGCTTTGGCGGCAAGATGCGGCGACGCAGCCATTTTAAATTTGTAAAGCTCAGGATGAATTTTTGTTTTATTATTTGATAGTAACTGCCCCACAAATAGCGAATCTGTGCCTTCTGAAAACCCTGCCTGCACAGGCTTCCAGTAATCTGCTTCCAAAGCTTCGGTAACTATTGCAGCTACCAGCGTTTTGCCTACATTGGTTCCCGTTCCTGTTATAAATATGGGCTTCATTTATGAATTTATAAATATTGAAAATATAGTAGTTCCATAATTTCTTGATGATTTGAACATAGGATATTTTTCATAATTATTGGCTGGTGTATGTTCAAGAATAAACCAGCCGTTTAAATCAAGTAACTTTTTGTCTTTTATAATTACAGGAAGATCATCTATATTTTTTAATGCATAAGGAGGGCCTGCAAAAATAAGATCATAGGTTTCCTTGGTAGTTTCTAAAAAGCGGAACACATCCATTTTTATAACCCGGCAATTTTCAATTTTTAAATCAGTTATTGATTTTTGAATAAAAGCATGCATTTTAGAATCTTTCTCAATAATGGTGAGATCGGCTGCCCCCCTTGAAGCAAGCTCATAGCTGATACTTCCGGTTCCCCCAAAAACGTCTAACGTTTTTATCCCTTCAATAGAAATATTATTTTCAAGGATGTTAAACAATCCTTCTTTGGCAACATCAGTTGTAGGGCGTGTATGCGGCATTTTAGAAGGTGGGTTAATCTTTCGGCCTCCATATTTTCCCGTAATTATTCGCATGAATCAACTTCAAAAAGATGGCTAAAATAATGAGAAGGCTGTTGGGTAATTTCTTCAGTATAATTACTGCCGGCAGGCAATGAAGCAAAATGAACTGTTTCAAAATATTTATAAATCTCTTTGTATAATGCTGAATCTTCTTCAATAAGTCCGCTTACTTCTATCGGAATATTTTCAACTTCAAATTGTCTGCATGTGTTTAATAAAATATAAGATACATCTTCGGGAGTGTTGTAAAAGAAGCTATTTACAAGTTCGGTGCGGCCTTTTTTATTAAGCATTAATACTATTCTTCCCGGGTAAAAAATAATTTTTAGCTTATCTCCTTCCGGCTTTGGTTGTTTCAATAAAGCTGAATGCTGGTGCATATTTATAGCATCGCTAAACTTTGATTGGAATGTATTTAGAATTGAACCAGATACGCGGTAAGTGTTATAAACGCCACTTTCAGTAACCAGGTCAGTAAGGACAGAAGTATTGGTATGAAAATCGCCATGAACCAGGTTAAGTACATTTTCATTTTCCAATGAACTGTATAAAGCAAAAGGTATCAGAACGCTTTCGGCAAAGGAATAGATGATACAAACTTTTTTAAATTTTTCTGCCAATAGCTTTTGATCGTGAATTGCATCCTGTAAAATATTACCATAGTCTCTGCTGTCGGTTCCTTTTTCAAATTGAAAAACAGCAATGCCAACATACAGGTTTTGTTCTTCATTTTTTATAACATAAGAAAAACTCTCTTTACTTATTTCGCAAACAAGTATGCATTGAGCTGCGTCTATACTATCAGGTAATATTTCAAATAAAGCTTTCATTGTTTTTTCCTGCGCAATAATAGAATAATTTTTTGAGTCCTGTTTTTTAGCATTTGAATTCTGCAATTTTCATTCATAAAAAAATGTTGGTAATTATTGTAATCAGTAAATTAATATATAGGTTTACGAACTTTATGCCAACTTCAATTGATACAAATTTACAGGTTTCGGTTACTAACCGGCAGATATTGCAGATTGCTTTACCTATTTCCGCTTCACTGATTATTCCCAATGTAAATTTTATTACCAATAATATTTTTTTGGGAGGGCTTGGTATTAAAGAATTAGGCAATGCGGGCATTACAGGTGTATATTATCTCGTGCTGATGGTTGGAGGTAACGGTCTCGGAAATGCTTTACAGGCCATCATTTCAAGAAAAGGCGGCGAAGGAAAGCCGGAAGATATTCATAAAGTTTTTGCGCAGGGAATCAGGATAGTTTTATGGTTTGCTTTGGGAGGTATGTTATTTACCTGGTTCGTGGCGCCTCCTATTTTAAAAAGTTTTATTAAGCCTGAAAATTTTATGCAGGAAATGGATTTCCTGCGAATAAGGGTTTGGGGATTGCCATTCCTGTTTTTATTCCAGGCAGGCAATGCTTTTTTGGTAGGAACATTAAACAGTCGCTTTTTACTGGTTGGTACCATAGGCCAGGCAGTAATTAATATTTTTTTTGATTATGCCCTTATTTATGGCGCATT
>CBIGQT010000631.1:0-2369 GCA_966191655.1 uncultured Ginsengibacter sp. | reverse complement strand
GTTCAAAATCATGGATAGAAAAAGCAAAAGGATAACAGCATCCGTCCCAGCCCACCACATCAAAAGGATGATGCAGGTAATGAATGCCATACATCATTCCTTTCTTTTTGGTCATAATAAGAAAGTCGCCCTTTTTATCAATTGTTTGTAGATTTTCAGGTTGGCGGATGTCTCTTTCACAATAAGGAGAATTTTCCAGTAACTGGCCAAACCTGCTTAAATATTTTTTAGGATAACGGACAGGGCTAAACGATTCAACCATAAAGAGACGATTATCTTTTGTATCAAATTCAACCTGGTAAATTGAGCCTCTTGGAATTACCAAATAATCGCCATAAGAAAATTTTAATTCACCATATTGTGTTTTTAATTTACCGCTGCCTTCATGAACAAAAATCACTTCATCTGCATCGGCGTTTTTATAGAAATAAGTTTTCATACTCTTTGCAGGTGCGGCCAATGAAATATGACAATCATTATTCACCAATATTGGTTTCCGGCTTTTAATATAATCGCTTTCGGGCTTAATGCCAAACCCCTGAAAGCTCCTGTGCTGCAGCATTTTTTCTTCTGCAATTTCAGGCGCAACCGAATAAGGTGTATCCGTTTTTATAATTTGTGTTGGCGGATGCGTGTGATACAGTAAGGAAGAATCTGAAGAGAAGCCTTCAGTTGAAAATAATTGTTCTGAATATAATCCGCCGTCCGGTTTACGAAATTGCGTGTGGCGCTTATGAGGAATGGAGCCTGATTTATGATAATGGGGCATCTTTCTGAATTAAGAATTATAAATTAAGAATTATAAACGGAAGAATACATGTATCAGATATCAGATAATTCCAAACTCAGCATCAGGAAAAAATATTTCCAGTTTCTTTTGTCAATATAATATATAAAGTTGCGGAAGAAAAGCATCGTAACTTATTTGCTTTGTAAATTTACGCCTTATATTAAAACAACTTGACTAAGATAGGTTTAATATCAGATACGCATAATTTTTTGGATCCAACTGTTCTGGAGCATTTCAAAAACTGCAATGAAATATGGCACGCAGGTGATTTTGGAACCGCCGCCATTGCGGAGCAATTAGAATCACTTAAGCCACTTCGCGGCGTGTACGGAAATGTTGATGGATACGATATAAAAAGCGTTTACCCCGTACAGTTAGTCTTTATATGTGAAGAAGTAAAAGTTTTGATGCGGCACATTGGCGGCTATCCGCCCCGCTATAACGCTGAAACAAAAAAAGAGCTTTTAACTCATCATCCGCAACTTTTCATCAGCGGTCATTCACATATCTTAAAAATTATGTACGATGAAAAATTACATTGCCTGCACATGAATCCGGGAGCAGCGGGTAAGTATGGCTGGCATAAGGTTGCCACCGTTATTCGCTTTAGCATTCATAAGAAAGATATAAAAGATTGCGAAGTAATTGAGCTATCCAAACGATGATAACTATTTACCTCCATTTGCCTGCAGATCTGCCAGGCATAGCGAATCAAGTGTTGGAATATCATCCGTTGCGCTTAAAAAATCAATGGTTTCAATTTCATAATACATAAGACAGCTTTTTACCTTGCAATGGTTTCCATGATCAGCGTCTTTATGATTATTTATCATAGCGCTTCCCAAATCAACAAGCCCAAGCAAATGTCCAAATTCATGTTCACAAACTGTTGTTTCGAGTTTTGTCCTGGATAATTGACCAATTCCACCTGAATTATCGAAGAGGGTTTTACCAAAAAGACAGAGAGAAGTATTACGGTATGAAGCCCCAACAGCTGCAGGATTATCAAAAGCGCCATCAGTAATCAGAACATAAATCGCAATCTTATTGCCTGTATTATAAACAGTACGGTCTTTTTGTTCTATTGAAGCAACATCATTAATAGAATAAGAAGGTTTCCCCTCAGCTTCGATTTCTTTTTGCGTAATGGTAATTCCACCGGGCTTATGCACAAGCGAATTTAAAAAAGAGGTGAGGTTATTTAATGAAGCAGCATCAGGCGCAAAACCTGTCATATATTGTATTTCAATGGTAAGGGTAGCGAAATTATCATCTGAAAGTAATTCCCTTGCAGAAGAACCGGTGCTTTTATCATTTCCGGCATAAATGGCCGGAAGTCCGGTTCCGGAATCATTTTTTATGCACCCGGAAAAAAACTGAATAGTTACGAGCGAAAATAAGCAACAGGTAATAAGTGTTTTTATATTCAATAGCAGCGTTTTTAATTACAAAAAAATATCTAATTGGCTATTCATTACTCTACCCAGTCAGCAATAAAAACATTTGTATCGTGTCCTCCTCCATTATTACGGTTACTGCTGAAAAGAATTTTTTTTCCATCGGGGCTAAACATGGGAAA
>CBIGQT010000630.1:0-2374 GCA_966191655.1 uncultured Ginsengibacter sp. | reverse complement strand
TCAGATGTTAATTTCTTTGATAGATTTTGAATGACCTGTTCTCCATAACCTGCCCGTTTATTATTAAGGATTTCACCTTTTATCATTTTCCCGATATTCCAATACAAGATAGTGAGGCGTTGGTTTACAGCAACCGCTATTGATATTTTGCTGTCATCTATAAGTTGGCGAACAGCAGTAAACAATTGCTGTGTATTTAATTTTGTATTGGCACTTTTTGTTTTACGATTCATTTTTCACCTTAAATGTAAAATAAAAATTCCCTTATTTTACTTTAGCAGCCCCAAAGTAAAATAGCGGTTTTTATATTTTACTTTCAGAACACATCATTAATAAATTAAAATGGCCAAAAAGGAGTAACTAATTTTCCAATTTTTTCATTTCATTTTTTGATTTCAATTTCTTTGCATTAAGCGGGCTTACAATTTTTTTACCGGATTTTGCTTCAATCGCCTTCCTGGCATTTCCTGCAATGGTACCACCTTGCTTTGCAATTATTTTATTATCATCAAAAGTTTTAGGATTTTTTTCTTTGCTGATTTCAGTTGTTGTTGCTTCAGCCAGCATGTTCAGGACAAGTTCAAGATTGGTTCACCCCGTTAGATAATTTTTCATTCGTTCATTAATATATCTTTTTCCCCAAGACGTTTTCAAATATTTTTCCCGATGAGTTGCATCTTGCTGGTTTAAACATCCCTCAAAATAAACCAATTTTAATGGTACCCTGTTTCTTGTAGAATCAACCTTTCCGGCATTATGCATTTGAAGTCTTTCTTTTAAATTGTTCGTATAGCCAGTATAAAACTGCCCATCTTTTTCTGATTGAAGAATATAAATATAGTAGTACATTATCTTTTTAATATTGTAAATATCTAACGGGGTCAATGTTATCTCTGAGGTTTTCCTTTTTTAAATCTTTATGCTGTTTGTATTGCTTCACGGTTTTGCCGCTCCATGCCTGTGTAATAATATCGGTAAGCGTTGCAAATTGTTGACCTTTTTTTACGCCCCTGTTTTCCCACTCATCAGTTAGCTCCTTTCTTACTTCAATACTTTTAAGTCGTTGATTAATCCATTCTTTACTGTAACCAAGTTTTAAATAATTTTTCATTTCCCTGTCAATACTCTTTTCCGGATCCTGTATTTCCTCAATTCTTTCGTAACCTGTTTTGGCAAGCCATTGTTTAAAGGGTTCGGCTTTTGGTGATGGAATAGATTGAATGAGGCGAAGCAATTGTTCTGTATCGGCTACATCTGTTTTATAAAATTTCCCATCAGCAGATTGCATTTTCAGTTGGTTACAATTTGTAACCGACTCATTGCCTTCCTTTGCCAGCCTGTGTTTCAGCACCTTCCAATAATTTCTTGCATCCGGGCTGTCAGTAAGTACACCTACAACATCCACAATTGAAAAATACCATGCTTCTTTCTCTGCATCCCATTGGCTGCGGATTTTTTTAGTTTCAAATAATTTTATGTTGCCCATAGTATTTACAATTTAATACTAAGATTTTAAAATGGGTTACCGGGGTGAGGTGTTTATTTCTTCACATTATTTTTAGTGGTGCTAAAAGGGGAATTAGTTTTCTCTACTATCTGGTTTATCATTTTGCTGGTGTCAACAAAGTGATGGAAAATCGCTCCGTCACTGTTGTTGCAGGCTTTTTTTACTTTATCAATTACTTTTGATAATCCCGGTAACTATTGGTTGTTGCCAGTTGAAGTTTCATTTCTTATAACGTTTTTTTCCTTTCAACATTTTTTTTCCCTCACTTTCTAATTTTCGCTGCAACTTTTTTACATCTTCGGCAGGCGGAAGATTTTCAGGTATGATCCCTCTTTTAGTAAGCATTTCTCTTACTGCATGGCTGTTATCTATATGCTCTTTTTCGATTGGGCTTTGTCCCTTCAAATCTTTGCTTTGTACATTGATGCTGGTCATTTCAGCAGCAAAGTCTTTGGCTTTAATACTGATAGTTGGAAGAAAATCTGCAACCGGCCTGTTATCAGGCACACCCATTTTTCTTTTCAACTGTGGGGTTGATAATCTGAAAAGGGCCTGATCTCCTTTGGAACGGATGAGAGCAAAGCCCTGATTATCCACTCCCCGTTCATATAAAATACCCGATAAATTTTTTTCTGTTTGGATTAGCTTTTCCCTTGCTTTTACTCTTTCGTATTCCAGCAACCGCTGCTCAACTAATTCGGCTCTCCTGGTTTGTACGGCAAAATAATTCTGTGCAAAAGATATTTCCTCCTTACGGCTGTCGCCATTTTGTGCAATAAGATAACAAGCGTAGCGTGTAAGCAGAATATCATCTATTTCTTTTTCGGCTCCTTTAGGCATGGGTATCGTTTTCCTGACGTCGGGAAA
>CBIGQT010000629.1:0-2375 GCA_966191655.1 uncultured Ginsengibacter sp. | reverse complement strand
AGTATATTGCACTTTAAAAAAAAGATCAATCTGCCATCTTTTAAAAGCTCAGTCTTTGGAATTAGGAACATCAGGTATAATGAGCAAAGTATTTTAGCCAGGTTAATAGAATTAAAGACTTTTACCTCATCCACAAGATTGTATTCTATTACTGTTGAATAAGCATCAACTTTACCGTTATTATCAAAATTTGATAATAGTTCTCCTGCAAAATTAAAAAGTGGAATCTTTAAAAATCCTAAAATAACCGCTGATAAGATTAAAGCACCATAAAAATAGGGGTTGAAGGAAGTTTTATCGAAGAGCAACAATATTAAGTAACCCAAAGCAGAGTAATGAAACAAGCTTGCTACCAGAATCATTCCTACAAAGGCTTTGTAATTGTTCTTAAAATAAAAAAAGAGAGATACTAAAAAAATAGCTGAAGCTAACCCGATACGGATTTGGGTCATTTCGTGAATTATAAAATAGTGCGAGAAATAAAGAAGAATAACAAGATACGGGTTGAGTGCAAATCGATCAATAACAAAAATTTTCATGGCAACGCTGGCAAAAGCAAAAAAAATCATGATTGCTACCCCATAATTTTGCACAAAAAAAAACTTAAAAAAAAGAACTATACCAATAAAGCCGGGTTCGTAAATGCCAAAAATTGCAATTGATTGATTACCGATAAAATCCTGCATGTTATCAAAAGCATATTGATAAGGAAGGTAATCGCGGGAAACTTCCTGACCTCTTAATCCGGCCAATAAAGCCAGTGACAGGCCAATAAATATTAACAAGATATTACTTTTGAATGGGTTTAATTCATATTCAATAGCAATAACAGCCAGAACAATAAAATATATAAAATATATTATCATTAGTAAAGTTTCATTGTAAAAGTTTTTTAAACTAAAAAACTATATTATAAAATATTGTGGGTGTCCATTAATTCCTTTAAATAAGCATTCAATTTTTCTCCCAAAATTTTCCAATCAAACTGTTGCACGTCGTTTAAGGCTTGTCCTATTTTTTTTTCCCTTAATTCACTATTATTATGAGCGAGTTCAAATTTTTTTACAATGTCTTCAGCATTCTTGGGACTTACTATCCATGAATTATTATCACTTGTGGGGAAATATTGTGTGGTGATAAGAGAGATGCCGCAGCTCATTGCTTCTACTACCGGATAGTGAAATGCCCCTATTTGCACAAATCCCGCACAGAAATAGTAATCCAGTTTTCTATAAAAATCTGCTAAGGCCATATCGCCATGGGGTTGAAAACAGTATACATCCTCAAGACCCTCAAAGTCTTCCTGATTTCCAAAGGCGACATATAATTTTATGTTCTTGTGGGTCTTTCTTAATTTATTAAAGGCTTCTAATACATATCGGGTCCCTTTTTGCGGTTCTATTCTTCCTATAGTTCCAATTATAATTTCCTTTTCTTTTTTTATTTCCTTTTTGATTGGATAGAAAATATTAAAATCAATACCAGGGTATAGAACTCTGGAAGCTCTTAATTTTTTAAATTTTAAATATATTTCCGCATTTACTACTGTGAAGAAATTCATTTTGTAACTGTAGATGGAGAGAATTTCAAGGATCTTATTTTTTATAGTAGGAATTAAATGATAATAGTCCGGCTCATAAGCCTGAACATAATATAATGTTTTAGGGGCTAAGCCAGAAATTTTAACAGGGATGGTAGTCAAAGATTGGTTAGCAATTATTATGTCATAAGATTTTGCATCTAACTTCCGAAATGCTTTTAGTAAGCGCTTTTGATTTGAAAGTGCTGTTGCCTTCCTGGTTCCTAAGTTGCAATATGAAATTAAATTCCCTTTTTTATCCACCCACAATATTGAAGCTGATGTAGGGAAATAAGGGATTTTGCTCGTGTCCGGTGATAAAAAATCAACACAATGTCCAAGTCTTATTAATTCATCGGCAAATTTTGATAACACCCTACTTCCACCCGACTGTCCAAATCCTAATACAGGTATTAAAATTCTCATTTTTTAAATAAATTATTTCAAAGAAATCTATTAGCTTAAGTTATTTAGACGGCTTAATCCTACTGAGTTTTAATATTCTTATAAACCAAAAAATAAAAACGAGTAAAAGGCATGATACAAGAGAAAACATTATACCCGTTTTTAATTTTCCTACTTTAGTTTTTTGCATTGGATAATCCGCGGCATCAATAATCTGCATTAAAGGTATTTCATTCAGATATTGAAAACGAGCTATCTCAAGGTTTTTAAACATTTCACCATAGGCAGCGCTGTACACCTGGATATTGGTTTGTTGCTTTAGTATGGGTACCTGGGCAGCAGAAAATGCAGGATTTACATTTACGTCCTGTATAGCGGCCCTGTTTGATAT
>CBIGQT010000628.1:0-2377 GCA_966191655.1 uncultured Ginsengibacter sp. | reverse complement strand
GCCTCGCCAATTGATGCGCATTCTTTTTGCTTTTCTCTACTCAATGCAGGATTGCTTGATGAATTGGGCAAGCTCATGCCTAAGGCTTCAATAGCACTTGCCATTGTGTTTGCTGTGTACATGCCCCCGCATGCACCTGCACCCGGACAGGCATTGCGAACGATTCCCTTAAAATCTTTTTCATCAATGTTACCGGCAATCTTTTGCCCCAATGCTTCAAATGCAGAAACAATATTTAAATCTTCACCTTTATAATGTCCTGGTGCTATTGTGCCTCCATACAACATTATAGACGGACGATTTAATCTTCCCATGGCCATAATGCAGCCGGGCATATTTTTATCGCAGCCAGGAATGGCAACAATTGCATCATAATATTGCGCCCCTGCATTGGTTTCAATACTATCGGCAATTACATCACGACTTACTAAACTATACCGCATGCCATCAGTTCCCATACTGATGCCATCGCTTACACCAATTGTATAAAAACGCAACCCCAGCAATCCGTCAACATCGTTAATACTTTTTCTTACTGTTGTTGCCAGGTCATTCAAATGCATATTGCATGGATTACCGTCCCAGCCCATACTTACCACACCAACCTGTGCCTTTCCAAAATCTTCCTCTTTAAAACCAATCGCATAATACATTGCCTGTCCTCCGGGTTGTGTTTCATCCTGGGTTAAAGTTTTTGAGTATTTATTTAAATCGTTCATGCTAAAATTTCAGAAGATATCTTTTCTGTTACAAGGTTTTTATAAGCGTTTTGAATTTGTATTCCTAAAGTATCTTTCCATTGTTTTTTAAAAGGGATATTATCGAGTGATTCCATACCAATTACTTCGGCTGCTGTGCCGCAGAAAAATGCACTATCTGCTCCATGAATTTCTTCCCGGATAATTTGTCTTTCAACAACAGGAATATCTAATGTTTCACAAAGTTCCAGAACAGTGGCACGGGTAATTCCTGGTAAAATGTTACCCAATTTTGGCGTGTATAGTACACCGTTAATTTCCATAAAAACATTAGCGCCCGGTCCTTCTGCAACAAAACCATTCATATCATTCAGTAAAGCTTCATCGAAACCTTTCGCTTTTGCTTCCTGGCTTGCCAATATAGAATTTACATAGTGTCCTGTTGCTTTAGCCTCAATCTTAAATCCTTTCGGATTGGGCCTTTCAAAAGATGAAGTCATTACACGCAATAACTTCTCCCCGAGAAAAGGTTGCATTTCCCATGTTTCAATTACAATAAAGGATTCTTTATTTAAATTAAAACTCATATTGGCAGGCGCATACACTAACGGTCTTATATATGCGTCTTGTTGATTATTTTGTTTTAAAATTTCGTAGGTAGCATTTATTAATTCCTGAGCCGTCCACGAATAAGGAATATTCATTGCGTCAGCAGAATTCTTTAATCTTTCGAAATGCTCATTCTCTTTAAAAATTTTCGTTTCACCTGATGCGGTTTTATAAGAACGAATACCTTCGAATACGCCATAGCCATAGTGAAGCGTTTGACTGTATAAATCAATCTTTGCTTCAGCAGCTTTTACGATTTCTCCATTGAGATAAATAAAAGTGTTTGCGTTGTAATACATAATTTTTTGTTTAACCTCACACCAACCCCTCTCCAAAACGAGAGGGAACTAAATTTTGTCAGATGAGAAATTTTTTATCCAAGTGCCTTAATAAAAAAACCCCGCTTTTTTGGAGCGGGGTTATATACTTTAATTAAATTTTTTAAGTAATAATTCCTTCTCCAATGCTAAAGGGAATAATGACGATGACAGCAACAATAATCACTGCTATATTTAGAATGCCATTATGTAGTTTGCCTGTTAACATTGAGAATAATATTTAGCAAACTTAACTAACCCTTTTTGAAAAACAAAGAACTTTTTATTAAACCTCTATCTGCTTATTAAAATCATTTTTGATTTTAATGAAATTTTTTTATCAATTAAATAATAGTCGCCTTACCAAATGCAATATTTTTTTTATTTTTTTTTGGCGGAATATCATTGCTGATGTAATCACTTGCAAACTCTCCGATAGTAGAAGTGTAATGCGGATTTTCCGGATCAATATCCTGCGACACAAATCCATTCTCCAAAGTCCATGCCACGGCTCCTCTTACGTCACTCGCCTCATCATGCAAACCAAAATGATCCAACATCATTGCGGCAGATAAAATAGAACCAACAGGATTGGCAATATCTTTTCCTGCGGCCTGCGGGTATGATCCATGAATAGGCTCGAATAACGCGGATGACACACCGATAGACGCAGATGGCAATAAACCTAATGAACCACTGATAACGCTTGATTCATCGCTTAAAATATCGCCAAACATATTTTCAGTAAGCACG
>CBIGQT010000627.1:0-2381 GCA_966191655.1 uncultured Ginsengibacter sp. | reverse complement strand
CTCATCGCCTACATATTGATAGATTTTACCTGAGTAATTAATGATCGGTCGCGTTAAATCCCAATAGTACTGTCTTAGCATTTCAAAGAATTTAACATGTCCAAGATTTTGAGCTATGGTGGTGGAAGATTTCATGTCTAAAAACATAAAAATTCTTTCTTCTTCTTTTGGGGTATGATATTTTCCTGTAAGAAAATTATTAAGAATACCCTGGCCAAGGTTGTCTCTTACCTCTGCGTAAAAAAGTGAAATACCAATTACTGCAGTGATGTACGCCTCAACACCCCAGAAGGCATAACTTGAGAAAAATGACCAGACGTTATTCCATACCTGTTTATTAAAAACATCTGTTTTTGTTTCAATAGAATTATAAATAACGGTGTTAATCAAAAGTGACAAAACAATTATTGCGAGATAAATCATGGTCTTATACACAATCTTTTTGATGAGACTTTTTTTTCGGAACCGCTTATGGAAATACAGTATTTCAGTTGTTCCAACCAATAGCCCTAATATAGTTGCAGTGATGGCGTTAACAAGAAGGTTAGTGAAAAAATTGTAAGGGTTTCCGGTTGAAGGGTAATTACTAAGATTACCAAGAAGTCCACTTTCAATCAGGGAATAAATTGTGCTAGAGATCAACCATATCAAGCCAAAAGGAACAATTTGTAAGATATTTCTTTTGGTTTTATGCGACATCATTTTAGAAAATTTTATCACGACAGTTCTAAGTTTTGTTACAAGGTTCCCTCTAAATGTAGCTAATGATTGAGTAATTTAAAAACGTTTTGGAGTCTTTATTTCGAATGTAACAAAAGAGAGAGCCCCCTGCTTCTTTTAAGATTTTATTTTTAAACCTTTGTGTTTATTTCATAAAACAGGCTTTAATTCCTGATATTAGAGCGATGTAAATTTATTACTTCAGTAAAATAACTTTCCTCCCATGCTCTCTTCTTACAATAAGCAAACCTCCATCACTCATTGGTTTCCATTCATAGCCCTCTCCTGTTTTATTTTCATGTATCACTCTATTATCAACCATTATAACTGAAGGCTGTAGACGCAGTTTTATTCTTTCTGTTCCCGAAGTATCAAAAGTTCTGTAAAATAATTTCACTTTATTACTGTCAACATTTTCAAAATTCAAATAAATGAATTTATTAAAATTGCCCTTGTAATCTGCCTGTTGAATAACAGAAGTGCTGGAAAGAATATGATCTTCCCCCAGTGGAGTTAATGTTGGTATTGCATCCATTGCTCTCAGAAAATGCCGTACATAATCTCCATAACCATCCGTAAGCCAGGGTTCATCCTGGGGAAATTTATTCTTCCCGTCAAAGTCAACCATATAAGTTGCCCAGTTTAATTCACGCACATCATTTTCATAAAAAGTACTGTCGCCCGTTAAACTTACGTAAAGCAATTCATCCGCAGCCTGCCTCGAAGAATGACTGTTGCCAGGCGTTTGATAAACTGTTTGTTCATTGGTTACTATCACTCCATACTTTTTCCATTTATCGTTTGCAAATGTTTTATGCACCCAATCGATAATTTTCAGTACATCATTTTTCCAATCAGGAAAATAATTCCGGTGTCCCATTATAAACCTTGCAAAGGTCATTGCGTTAATTTGCGTATCGCTCCACCAATCAACATCTTCAAAGAAAGGCCCCCACTTATTTTCTTTCATGGGAAAATTTTTCATCCATTTCAACATTGTGGTGAAGCTTTTTTGGTAAGCAGTGGTATCACCTGTTTTCAATTTTATTAAATCAAGAAACAATTGCATGGTGGGTACCCAGTTGCTGGTATAGCCCGCAGTATCAATCCATGTACCCGTGAAATCATGATTGCGAAGCAAGGCCGTATTGCCGGTATATACGTTCACTTTAAAAGGCAAGGGCGAATAATTAATGTCGCCTTCTTTTACATAAAACGATAAAGTGTTGGCAATTTTTTTTGCTGCATCAAGATAAAGTGTGTCTTCCTTTATCTTATACAAATGCACTAACTCAAGCCCGAACGATCCAGCCTTATCAGGTTGAGCCACGTCTCTTCCTGCACGCATATCACCATCGTACACTCCCGAGTAGATATAACTGTTATATGGAAACGTAATATTCGGCCATTTGCAATCAGCAGGTGAACGTCCATGTGTGAGATAATATTCAGCCAAGAAATACATATTTGCCTTCACTCTTTCATTGCCCGTATATGCATAATATAAACGCCATGAAGAAAGTGCCATAGCAAACTGGTCGCCGCCAATTCCTCTCGGATCATTAAATTTTGCATTCCATACCTGGTGATTCATATAATATGGTAAACCATTCAAATCCTGCCGCATTGTGTCCCAGAAATTCCATACAAGATTGATAACA
>CBIGQT010000626.1:0-2385 GCA_966191655.1 uncultured Ginsengibacter sp. | reverse complement strand
GCTTCTACATTTATTACAATACTACCACCCATAAAACACCGGAGGAAGTATATCAGACAGGACTGAATGAAGTAACAAGGATTACGGCAGCGATTGAAAAAATAAAGGATTCAATAGGCTTCAAAGGTTCATTAAAAGACTTGTTTGAATTTATGAAAACAAACCAGCAGTTTATGCCTTTTAAAACAGATGAAGAAGTGTTGAATGCTTACAGAGCTATACTGAATAAAATTCAGCCTCATTTGAAAGACTTATTTAGCATCGCTCCTAAAACACCTTTTGAAATAAGAGAAGTAGAAGCTTATCGGGCGGCTTCTGCACCTCCACAATATAACCGTGGTTCAGCCGATGGAACTCGCCCCGGCATTTTTTATGTTCCCATTGTTGACCCAACTAAAATCAATGTTACCGGATGGGCAATGGAAGATGTTTTTCTGCATGAAGCTATCCCCGGACATCATTATCAACTTTCTTTACAACAGGAAAATGAGCACTTGCCCAAATTCCGTCGGTTTGCTCGTATTTCTGCTTTCAGTGAGGGCTGGGGTTTATATTCCGAATCATTGGGAGAGCTATTAGGCTGTTATACTGATCCTTATCAAAAGTTAGGCGCTTTAGGTGGAGAAATACATCGGGCAATACGGCTGGTAGTAGATGTAGGTCTTCATACCGGTAAAATGACAAGAGAAGAAGCAATCAAATACATGCTGGATCACGAAGCCTTCCCGGAACAAACTGCTACCATTGAAATAGAGCGGTATATGGCTATGCCTGGACAAGCCCTTAGCTACAAAACAGGGGAACTGAAAATAAAAGAATTACGAGATAAATATCAACGGCAGTTAGGGGCAAAGTTCAGCCTTAGAAACTTTCATGATGCCTTGCTTGAAGGCGGCTCTATGCCTTTAGATGTATTTGAAAAGTATATGGATGAATGGGCAAGGACACAATAAGATTTTCTAAGTACAAGACGAACGCACAACCTTTTTCTTGGCGGGTGTCCCCACCCGACATTTCCTGAATTAATATTATCTTAGAACAATATGTTGGAGCCTTTTAAATATTCGGGAGAACGCAAAAGTCATCAATTATTTAATGAGGTATATTTCTGGACATCGGTAATAAAAGACTGGAAACATTTGCTGAAAACCGATGAAATGAAAATGGTTATAATTGGAAGTTTTCAATGGTTGGTGCAACATGAATTAGTTTATATTTATGGATATGTAGTAATGGATAATCACATTCATGTGTTGTGGGAACATAAAAATAAATGGAAAAGAAACGCCTAAAGAAAGTTTTGAAAAGTTTACAGGTCATATGTTTAAAAAAAAATTAAAAAGCGATGTAAAAGGCCTTGAAGAATTTGCGACAGAACAGAAAGACAGGAATTATTTATTTTGGCAAAGAGATCCGTTAGCAATATTAATTACAGATAAAAAGATGGCAGGTGAAAAATTAGATTATATGCATTACAACCCTTTGCAGCCACATTGGCAATTATGTAAAGAACCAGGTCACTACAGGTTTTCATCAGCCAGGTTTTATGAAACAGGAGAAGACGAATTCAAAATACTTACTCATTTAATGGAAAAATTATGATTAAGGAATGTCGGGTGGGGACACCCGCCAGGAAGAAGGTAATCTTACAAGCACATAGCATAAAAACAGAAACATGAGAAAAATAATCGTAACAACAAATGTTACTTTGGATGGAGTAATGCAAGCACCCATGGGATCTGATGAAGATACATCCGGGGCTTTTAAATATGGGGGTTGGACTGCACTAAATGCTGATGCAATAACTGGTAAAGCTGTACAAAAAGAGATGAACCAAACCGCAGATTATCTTTTGGGCAGGAAAACATTTGAGATTTTTACCTCCTTTTGGCCTACACATGCAAGCATGTGGCCCGGCATCAATGATGGTACTAAATACATTTTGTCCAAAACGATTAAAAATTCAGATTGGAAAAACACTGTATTCCTCGAGAGTTTGGAAGATATCAAACAGCTCAAAATTTCAGAAGGTTCTGATATCCAAGTTTGGGGCAGTAGCGAGCTCACGCACCTTCTTCTCGAAAATGGTTTGGTGGATGAACTCCATCTCAGAATTTTTCCCATAATCCTTGGCAAAGGAAAAAAGTTGTTTGACAACGGTGCGGTTCCCACAGCATTTACCTTGACCGAGAATGTTGTCACATCAAAAGGAGTCATTATTGCCCACTACAAACGAGCCGGAGATGTGTTTCCATCCGGAATAGCTCAAACTTTAATTGATAAATATCTTAAAAGCTAAAAAATGGGATATATAAAACAACCAAAAGGCGTTGGCTTTATTATTCTAAGCAAACGTTTATCAGACGAAGAGAGAAAAACAAATAA
>CBIGQT010000625.1:0-2387 GCA_966191655.1 uncultured Ginsengibacter sp. | reverse complement strand
TACTGGATTAACAGCAAAGGTGAAGATTTATATAGAAGGGCTGTATATACCTATTGGAAACGCACGGCGCCGTATCCTGCTATGGAAAGTTTTGATGCATCTGCCCGTGAAGTGTGCCTTGCCCGGCGAATTAGTACCAATACACCTTTGCAGGCTTTAGTTACTTTAAACGATTCATTTTATATCGATGCATCACGTCATTTTGCCTATCGTATGATTGAAAAATCAGGAATAAAAAACCCTGCTAAAGCAATTAAGTGTGGCTATGAGATTGCGTTGCACAAAACTATTAGTCAACCTAAATTGATAGCGCTGGAAAAATTATATAACAATGCATATCATATATTTTATAACAACCAGGAAAAAACCTGTGAAATGATTGGAGAAAAAAATGACCATAATAATCCTGAAACAGGGGCGATGGTGGTGGTTGCGAATGCGATATTAAATTTGGATGAGCTGATAACGAAAAACTAAAGGTGATAACACGAATTTTATGCACGAATTACACGAATGAATGCTAAATTTTCTATGCTTCTTAATTCGTGTAATTAGTGTTTTAAAATTCGTGTAATAAAAAATATTATGACACAAAAAGAATTACATCTTCAGCGGTTGGTAAATGAGGCTAATAAAAAAACCTTGCAATTTTATAGCCGCCGGCATTTTATAAAGGAAAGCGCTATGGGTTTTGGTTCTCTCGCATTAGCGTCTATGCTTCACAGTTGTGGCCTTGGTTCCTCATCAACTAATAATAATATTGTATTTGATCCTGCACATCCTTTGGAGCCTAAGCTTCCTATGTTTCCGGGCAAAGCAAAAAATGTAATTTATTTACACATGGCCGGCGCACCTTCTCAATTGGAATTGTTTGACTATAAGCCAGACCTTATGAAGCTGGATGGACAGGATTGCCCGCAATCTTTATTACAGGGAAAGCGATTTGCTTTTATTCGTGGCGTTCCAAAAATGTTAGGCCCGCAAGCGGCCTTTGCACAGCATGGAGAAAGCAGGGCCTGGGTAAGCGAAAACATGCCGCACCTGGCATCCATTGTTGATGAAATTACTTTTTTAAAAGCGTGTACAACCGATCAGTTTAATCATGCACCTGCACAATTGTTAGTACAAACGGGGTCGCCACGTTTGGGCCGCCCAAGCCTTGGCGCATGGACAACGTACGGACTCGGTACGGAAAACCAAAACCTGCCAGGCTTTGTTGTATTAACTTCAGGAGGTAAATTTCCTGATGCGGGCAAAAGCGTGTGGGGAAGCGGCTTTCTGCCATCCGTTTACCAGGGTGTACAATGCAGAAGCGAAGGAGATCCTGTATTATTTATAAAAGATCCGGAAGGAATGGACAGGGATTTGCGCAAAGCTTCTATCAATGCTATCAACGAAGTAAATCAACAGGAATATAAAGAATTTAAAGACCCCGAAATATTATCAAGGATTGCACAATATGAGATGGCTTATAAAATGCAAATCTCCGTTCCGGAAGTAATGAACATTAATGATGAGCCTGATTATATTCATGAAATGTATGGAACCAAACCTAATGTGGCATCTTTTGCCAACAACATTTTATTAGCAAGAAAATTGGTAGAGAAAGGTGTTAGGTTTGTACAGTTGTTTGATTGGGGTTGGGATAGTCACGGTACAGATGCGAGCCTAGCCATTGATGTTGGCTTTATTAATAAATGCCGTGAGGTGGATAAATCAATTACTGCGCTAATTTTAGATTTGAAACAAAGAGGATTGCTAGATGAAACCTTAGTAGTTTGGGGAGGCGAATTTGGAAGAACACCCATGATGGAAAACAGGGAAGGAAAACCAAATCCATTTAAAGGAAGAGATCATCATGTAAGTGCATTTACAATATGGATGGCGGGTGGTGGAATTAAGAAAGGATATACTCATGGTGAAACAGATGAGATAGGTTATTATCCGGTTAGTGGCGAAGTTGCCCCATCGGATATACAGGCTACCATATTGAATCAGCTTGGATTTGATCATGAAAAATTCACTTATTATTTCCAGGGAAGGCCGTATCGTTTAACAGATGTATCGGGGAAAGTTATAGAAGAAATCATAGCCTAATTTTTAATCTTTAATTTATAAATGAAACAAAACCGCAGAAAATTTATCGAAACTACTACATCAGCTACTGCTGCATTATTCTTATCATCCTTAACAACGTTTGCAGAAACAAAACTGTCAAAAGAAAATATGAATAAAAACTTTGAATTAAAATTATTAGCCACTAACTGGGGCTTTGAGGGCAGCATGGATGCCTATTGTGATAAAGTAAAAAAAGCCGGATACGATGGAATAGAAATCTGGTGGCCTATGGAAAAAACAGGACAAGATGAATTATTTGCTGCGCTAAA
>CBIGQT010000624.1:0-2387 GCA_966191655.1 uncultured Ginsengibacter sp. | reverse complement strand
CACCTCCTGGTATATCCATCCAGCAATGGTTACAACAGTTATATGGATAGGGATACATCCCCAATTGGGGGTTTAAAAAAACCATTGCAACCAACAAAACAATTATTTATTGTAACTGTTTGTATGGATATAGTTGCGATTGTTTTGAGCTTTTATGTATCATTAATATTTGCCATTGGTATTTTTTTATACATCTTAGCGTCGAGAGCCTATAGTTATAGAAAGATCCGGTTAAAAAAATATCCAATAACCGGGTACTTAACGGTGGTAATTTTCCAGGGAGCGGTAACTTTTTTTTTAGTGTATCATGGCGCGGATAGCAACCATACCATCGATGTACCCGTTATTTCTATGATAGCGTCCAGTTTATTAATTGGCGGCTTTTATCCGCTTACCCAGGTGTATCAGCATGAGGAAGATATAAAAGATGGCGTAAACACAATCAGCTATAAACTCGGATATACAGGTACTTTTATTTTTACTGGCATTATATATGCGTTAGCTTTTTGTGCGCTTGGTCTGCAATTTTTTTTAAATCTGGAGTGGATGAGATTTATCATTTTGCAAACCTTTATGCTTCCCGTACTCGTATATTTTTTTATTTGGTTCAGGAAGGTTTTAAAAAATAATAAAGAAGCTAATTTCAGAAATACAATGCGAATGAATCTGATAGCTTCTGTTTGTACAAATTTGGGTTTTATAACACTTTTAATAATACATCTCATTGAGTAAAATAACATCCATAGCTACTTCGGTGCCTTCTTACAGGCACGATCAAAAAGACATTCTTTCTTTTATGCAGAATGTTTACGCTATGAATGAAGTAGATAAAAGGAAGCTAAAATTCCTGTATCATCAAAGCGCTATTAATACAAGATATTCTGTGTTGCCCGATTATAGTCTGAATGCCGGTGACTGGGAATTTTATCCTGCTTCCGAAAACCTGGAGCCATTTCCTAATCTTGAACTCAGGATGAAATGGTTTAATAAAACCGCTCCCGCCCTTACCGTAGAGGCTATTGAAAAATGTATTGAAAACAAAATTACCAAAGAGGAAATAACTCATTTGATTACGGTGAGTTGCACAGGTATAAGTGCTCCCGGACTTGATTTGCAGGTAATGGAAGCGATGGAGTTGCCTCCCGATATTTTCAGGACTTCTATAAACTTTATGGGCTGCTATGCAGCTATTCATGGGTTAAAATTAGCAGATGCTTTTTGTACTTCTGATAAAAATGCAAAAGTTGTTGTTGTGTGCACAGAACTTTGCACATTGCATTTTCAAAAAGAAAATACAATGGATAATATCGCCTCCAGTTTGCTGTTTGGAGATGGTTGCGCTGCAGTATTGGTTACAAGCAATGATAATAAAGAAGAAGGTTTGCGGATAAATAATTTTTACAGTGAAGTTGCTTTTAAAGGGAAAGAGGATATGAGCTGGGAACTTTCGTCTTCAGGTTTTTTAATGACACTATCAGGTTATGTCCCCGATCTTATCGAAGAAGATTTTAATAAACTACTTACTAACGCCTTGGGTTATTCGAAGTTGAATAAAGAAGATATCTCCCATTGGTGTATTCATCCCGGAGGTAAAAGAATTCTCACTTCTATTGAGAAAAGTATTGATGTAAAAAGTGAGGGCCTGCAACATTCCTATAATGTTTTAAAAAATTATGGGAACATGTCTTCACCAACTATTTTATTTGTTTTGAAAGAAATTATGGATTCTTTGAAAGAGAAAAGAAATAAGAAAACAAATGTTTTTGGGGCTGCATTTGGCCCCGGTCTTACATTAGAGACATTTATTTTATCTGATGATTAATTATAGTTCCCGTTCATACAAAAAAGAATTGCTGGACAACAGCGATATACCTTTTAAGGATATAGCTCAAAATATGAAAGAGCTTGATTTCATCAATGCTCACCTTGGGGGCCATGCAATAACTTTAAAAGGATTTAAAAAGCTTGCAGCAGAAAACAAAAAACTTTCTATTTGCGAAATAGGTTGCGGCGGCGGCGATAATATAGATATGCTTGCGACATTTTGCATAAATAATAAAATTGAAGCAGCATTTACCGGAGTTGATATTAATCCTGAATGTATCAGTTATGCTAAAGCCATGTCAAAGATTGATAAAGTGAATTTTATTGTATCGGATTACAAACTTGTTTGCTTTGGAAACAATAAACCGGATTTAATATTTTCTTCACTTTTTTGCCATCACTTTACTGACGAAGAGTTGATTCAGATGCTGCAATGGATGAAAAAAAATTCAACGATTGGTTTTTTTTTTTTTTTTTTGCAACGTCATCCGCTAGCTTATCATTCTTTAAAATATTTTACAGGTTTTTTTTATTCACTTCCGGTGCAACTGGTATTTCTGCAT
>CBIGQT010000623.1:0-2399 GCA_966191655.1 uncultured Ginsengibacter sp. | reverse complement strand
AATTAATCTCAAAACATTATAACCCCTAAGATCTATCAATAATGATGATAAGATAAAAAGAGAGCGCCACCTCTCTTCGATGTCTCCTGATTAACATAAAAATTGTATAATACTTTATAAGCGGTCTTAATTATTAAATTAATTTCCAAATATTTGTAGTTTGAAAACTTCAACCAACTAAAAATGAAATTTAAGAGTAGACAATTTTTTACACTATTGGCTTTTATTGCTTGCCTGCCGGGAATGTCTTCGGCACAGGGCACTTCACAAAAAGATAAGATAGTAGCTCCACACAACTGGCACGAATTGGATAGAACAGAAACGGGCTATTATGGAATTAGCCTGGATAAAGCCTACCAGTTTCTGCAAACAAGAAAACCTAAAACGGTAGTAGTTGCAGTAATTGACAGCGGCGTTGATACACTACAGGAAGATTTAAAATCAGTGCTATGGCATAATCCCGGAGAAATACCCGGCAATGGTATTGACGATGATCATAACGGCTATGTAGACGATGTATATGGCTGGAACTTTATTGGCGGAAAAGACGGACGCAATTTACACCAGGATTCTTATGAAGGCGCCAGGGTATATTGGAAACTTCATGAAAAATATGGAGATGACATTCCGGATACCAGCAATATGAAACCGGAACAGAGAAAAGAAGTAGATGAATACCTGCGTGCAAAAGAAAAAGTTATAGGAACAGTCGATCCAAAAGAGCTGTTGTTCATGCAAAGAATTCTTCCTCCATTAGAAAGAGGAGATTCTATTATTGCAAAAGATCTTGGTAAAACCGAGTTTACAGGAAATGATCTGAAAACATATACCAGCAACGAACCTGATTCTAAAACTGCCGCAAGTATTTACCTTAATATTTGTAAGCTTAATAATGATTATGAAATTTCCAACACAGATATACTCGAAGATTTGAGAGGACAAATTCGCAAGGCTGAAGCAGGAAGCACTCCTCCTGAGAATTTTCGGGCTGACATTGTAAAGGATGATGAGAATGATATTAATGATCGCAATTACGGCAACAACGATGTAATGGCAGGAACTCCTTCTCATGGAACCCATTGCTCAGGAATTATTGCCGCAGCCAGAAATAATGGATTAGGAATGGATGGTGTTGCAAACGATGTAAAAATAATGATGGTGCGTGCAGTGCCCGACGGCGACGAGCATGATAAAGATATTGCCAATGCCATTCGTTATGCGGTTGATAATGGCGCAGAGGTTATCAGCATGAGTTTCGGTAAAGATTTCTCTCCCGGAAAAAGCTGGGTAGATGATGCGGTAAAATATGCGCAAAGCAAAGATGTACTTTTGGTACATGCCGCTGGAAATGATCACAAAGACATTGACACTGCTGCAAATTTTCCTAACCCTGTTTTTGCGGATAATTCAGGAAGAGCTAAAAATTTTATCACCGTAGGTGCCAGCGGCGATTCTACTAACGGGGGTTTTACAGCAAGCTTTAGCAATTATGGAAAGAATGAAGTAGACGTATTTGCACCGGGTGTAAATATTTATTCCACTTTACCGGGTGGAAACAAATATGGTAATTATTCAGGAACCAGCATGGCATGCCCTGTTGTTGCCGGTGTTGCTGCTTTAATCCGTGAGTACTTTCCTGATTTAAGCGCTGAGCAGGTTAAATATGTAATTGACAAATCTGCCACACCCATAACCGAAAAAGTTATTTTGCCCGGAACACAAAGTACCCCGGGCGGAGATGCGGACCAGGAGCCTCAAATGGTTAACCTTTCTGATATTTCAGTATCAGGCGGAGAGGTAAATGCTTACGAAGCAGTGAAACTAGCGTCTACACTAAAAGGAGAAAGAGATATGAAGATGAATACGCTCCCAAAGTCGAAAGTAAAAAAGGAAAAGAGAGGATAACGATCTATAAAAAATTATTTAAAACCTAACATGCCTTATCGATGTTAGGTTTTTTTATTTATTAAATTTGTAATATAAATTATGTTATGACAAAGCCTTCCGCAACTACTTATCCTGAATATTTTCAACGATATATTAACCAGGTAAAAGAGGATGATTTGAAAACAGCATTCAAAAATCAAATGCCGCCGGCAGAAATATTTTTAAAATCTATTAGTGAAGAGCTATCCACAAAAAAATATGCGGAAGATAAATGGACTATCCGCGAAGTGTTGCAACATATTATCGACGCGGAAAGAGTTTTTTCTTACCGTGCCATGTGTTTTGCAAGAAAAGACCAAACAATTCTTCCTTCCTTTGATGAAAATAGTTACGCCTTAAATTCAAATGCTAATAACAGGGCGTGGCATGAGCTGATAGAAGAGTTTGTAGCTACACGAAAATCTACAGAATATCTTTTTAATAGTTTTACAGATGAAGCATTAAACACAGTA
>CBIGQT010000622.1:0-2399 GCA_966191655.1 uncultured Ginsengibacter sp. | reverse complement strand
TGCGAGTACAAACCAGCCAAAACCTTTTTTTTTTTTTTTTTCATCGATAGTTTTACTTAATAACCCGCCTGCAAAAACGCCTGCTGTTGCAATTGCGGAAATCGTCAATAGAAAAGTCCAGTTAGTTTGAAAATGCCCGGCATCGCCGATAAAGCCTGCGAGAGAGTTTAAAGCAATAATGAACAGTGATGTGCCAATTGCTTTCTTCATTGGTAAATGAAGCAATAAAACCAGTGCAGGTATTAGGAGGAAGCCGCCTCCGGCTCCAAGAAAACCTGTTACCAATCCTACGCTTATTCCGTAAATTATTAACCGGCCGATGCTTTTTTTATTTGCTTCGCCCGTTATTATAATCGGTTTACTTTTAATCATTGATATGGATGCGGGTAACATAAGCGCTGCAAACAACACCATTGTAAGAATAGAAAAATGTAAAGTAAGACTTCCTATAAAAATATTTTCGGGAATGTGTGGAATAATAAGTTTTCGTGTAATGTACACTGTTATGATGGACGATGTGCCAAATAAAAAAGCGGTTTGAAAATCAACCAGGCCCTTGCGATAGCTGTTGAATGAACCAATCAGGCTGGTTGAACCAACAACAAACAAAGAATATGATGTGGCCAATATGGGAGAAACACCAAACAAATACACCAACACAGGAACGGTTAATATTGAACCACCGCCGCCGATTAGTCCTAAAGATAATCCGATAAATAAAGCTGCTATGTAACCTGTTATTTGCATAAGGCAAATATGAAGCTTTGTTTTAGCGCAAATAGTGATATTGGTCACACATCGCAATTAACTTTTACCTAGCCATTCAATAGAGTTCCTGTACATAATAAGATAATGGTTTGTTTCCATTTTTTTTAATAGCCTGCTAATGACTTCACGTGATGAGTTAAGATCGTTGGCGATTTCCTGGTGAGTAAGTTTTAAATGCGGGCCAAGTTGTGCAACCTGCCTTTTTAAATAAAATTCAAGACGCTCATCCATGTTTGTAAAAGCAATGGCGTCGATAGTTTTTAACAGTTCGTCAAAACGATCACGGTAAGACATTATTACAAACTGGTACCAACTTTTGTAAGTACGCATCCATTTATCCATATAATCTAACGGGATGTTTAACACAACGGTATCTGTTAATGCCTTTGCGAGTACTTCACTCGTCTGTTGTTTCATTGCGCATACCAACGATAATGAACAAGCCTGTCCTGCATTCAGCAAGTAAATAAAGAACTCTCCGCCTTCATCATCTTCCCTATATAGCTTAACCGATCCTTCCAGTATCAGCATCGTTGAACGAATGGTTTGCCCTACACGCAGTAGTGTTTCTCCTGCCTTAATTTCTTTTATCGTTCCATGCAATAACAGCTCTTCATATAGCTCATTCTCAAGATCCGGAAAAAGTTGTTTAAGATCATGTATATCCATTCTTCTAAAATAAGATAAAATAAAAAAAGACAAAAATAGAAGGCATTATTAATACTATCCTTTTAAAAAATATACTAAAGCGAATTACCCTGTTAATTCAAATAAGAAAAATCCTATTTTTAATAATTACATTTTCCCCTGTAAAATTTTATGCCAATACAGCCAGGGTAATACTTTCCTTTTTAGTTGATACATGCTCCATCTTTCTTTGCTTTGATCAAAAGGAAAAGTTTCAACAGGTTTGTTGTCGTAATCAAATTCACATAAAACAAGTTTGCCGTAGCCTGTTACAACAGGGCAACTCGTATAACCATTATAAGAAGATGCAAGTTTTTTCCCGTCCATTAAAGCCAAAAGATTTGCGACCAATACAGGCGCTTGTTTTCTTATAGCCGCTCCCGTTTTAGAAGTGGGTAAAGAAGAAGCATCGCCCAGGGAAAATATATTGCTATACTTTATATGTTGCAATGTATGTTTATTAACATCCACCCAGCCTGCAGCATTTGCCAAAGCGCTATTCCTGATAAAGTCCGGAGCACTTTGCGGCGGAGTTACATGTATCATATCAAAATCAATAGTGTATTCCTTGTCTTTATTGTCTGCACCAAAACCAACTAATTTTGCTTTCTTATTTGGCCCGTCTATTTCAACCAGGCGTGTATAGAAATGCATTTCCACATTGTCTCTTTTTGCGACTTTTTTTAATGTCTGTTCATATTTTTCTACTCCAAATAATCTTGTGCCGCCGCTCCAATATTGTATGCTTGCTTTGTCGAATACGCGATGCTTTTTAAAATAATCAGCGGCGAGCCACATGATTTTATGTGGTGCACCTCCACACTTAACGGGTGTATCAGGATTGGTAAATAAAGCTTTTCCACCCTTAAAATTCCTGATACATTGCCAGGTGTATGATGCAGTTTCCACATTATAATTAGAGCAAACTCCATTGCTGCCAAGTG
>CBIGQT010000621.1:0-2400 GCA_966191655.1 uncultured Ginsengibacter sp. | reverse complement strand
AAAATAATTATTGATAAAAGCACGGTGCCTGTTGGTACTGCAGATAAAGTTCGTAATACAATTTTGCAAGGTTTAAAAGAAAGGAAAATAGATAATCCGGAAGAATTATTTGATGTAGTAAGCAACCCGGAATTTCTACGTGAAGGAGTGGCAGTCGAAGATTTTATGAAACCTAACCGGGTAGTTATTGGTACTACTTCTGAAAAAGCCAAAAAACTATTAGGAGAATTATATGCGCCTTTCGTGCGCCAGGGAAACCCTGTTATTTATATGGATGAAAAATCTGCAGAACTTACCAAGTACGCTGCGAACGCATTTCTTGCTACCAAAATTTCTTTTATGAATGAAATAGCACAGATGTGTGAAAAACTGGGTGCAGATGTAGATATGGTAAGAAGAGGTATTGGAAGTGATGATAGAATTGGTAAAAGATTTTTATTTCCGGGAATAGGATACGGCGGAAGCTGTTTCCCTAAAGATGTAAAGGCATTGGCAAAATCAGCTCAACAAAATAACTACGAATTTAAAATACTGGAAGCGGTGATGAAAGTTAATGAAACTCAGAAAGAACATCTTCTTCCAAAAATATTTACCTATTTTAATAATGATCTTACAGGAAAAAAAATTGCACTTTGGGGATTGGCTTTCAAGCCAAATACAGATGATATCAGGGAAGCTCCTTCTTTAAAATTAATTAACGAATTAACTGCAGCAGGAGTTTCAATTGTTGCCTATGACCCTGAAGCAATGCGGAATGTAAAAAAAGAAATTGGCGACAGTATTACTTATGCGGATAATCAATATGAAGCTCTTGAAGAAGCAGATGCCTTGCTGATTGCAACAGAGTGGAGCGAATTCAGGACACCTGATTTTTTAAGAATTAAATCGCTTCTGAAAAGGCCTGTAATATTTGATGGTAGAAATTTATTTGAATTATACCAGATGGAAGAACATGGATTTCACTATGAAAGTATTGGAAGAAAAGTGATTAGAATTAAATAATATTCACCAGGTAAGAATTGGTAACTTATCGGATGGAATAATATTTTACATGCAAAAAATTTGTATCAAAACTATTGTCTAAAATAAATTAGGGTGACAAACAAAAGAATTCTTATTACAGGCGCAGCGGGATTTTTAGGCTCTCATCTCTGCGATAAATTCATTAAGGAAGGAATGCATGTAATAGGTATGGATAATCTTATTACGGGCGATTTAAAAAATATTCAGCATCTTTTTAAACTGGAAAATTTTGAATTTTATCATTGCGATGTTTCAAAATTTATCCATGTATCCGGTAAGCTTGATTATATATTGCATTTTGCTTCGCCCGCAAGCCCGATAGATTATTTAAAAATTCCTATTCAAACATTAAAAGTAGGTTCTTTGGGAACGCATAACTGCCTTGGCTTAGCCCTTTCGAAAAATGCGAAAATTTTAGTAGCATCAACCAGCGAGGTTTATGGCGATCCTTTGGTACATCCACAAAATGAATCCTACTGGGGGAATGTAAACCCGGTTGGCCCACGTGGTGTTTATGACGAAGCAAAACGTTTCCAGGAAGCCATTACAATGGCTTATCACACTTTCCATAACCTGCAGACAAGGATCGTAAGAATATTTAATACCTATGGTCCGCGAATGAGACTTAATGATGGAAGAGCTTTACCCGCTTTCATTGGCCAGGCACTTCGCGGTGAGGATCTGACTGTGTTTGGCGATGGCAGTCAAACAAGAAGTTTTTGTTATGTATCCGATTTAGTTGAAGGAATTTATCGCCTTTTGTTAAGTGACTATGTGATGCCGGTAAATATTGGAAATCCTGACCAGATAACATTGAAGGAATTTGCAGAAGAAATAATTACGCTTACCGGCACAAAACAAAAAATAGTCTATAAACCGTTGCCGCAGGACGATCCCAAACAAAGACAACCGGATATTACCAAAGCAAAAGAATTATTAGGTTGGGAACCAAAAGTAAACAGGGCAGAAGGTTTGAAAATTACTTACGACTATTTTAAATCATTATCTAAAGAAGATCTGTTTAAACTGCCCAAAGAGTTTGCCCGCAGGGACCCTGTTGGAGAAAGCAAAAGATAATTTTCATGGAAATATTTTGAGCTTTACGGTTTAATCAACTTAAAAATCTTAAAATTAAATTTGAAAAAACTCAGATGATGTACAAAGGTTTACTAAATAAAGAAAAAAAACTTGCCGTAATAGGTTTGGGATATGTGGGTTTACCCATTGCCCTTGAGTTTGCAAAAAAAATATCAGTTATAGGTTTTGATATTAATGCCGATAGGATAGAATTGATGAAGAATGCAATTGATCCCAGTAAAGAATTATCAAAAGAAGATTTTACTAATTGTGATATAGAATTTACAAATAGTCTTGATA
>CBIGQT010000620.1:0-2403 GCA_966191655.1 uncultured Ginsengibacter sp. | reverse complement strand
TTATTTTTTAAAGGATTCGATTACTATTTGTTCGTATTGTTTATTACGTTCAATTTGCCTCCAATTTGCAACAATTAACTTCTTTTGGCTTTCCAGGCGCTCTTCAAAATCCCGTGAAAATATATTTTCTATTGTTGTCGAATACAAATATTCGGGGCCGCTACTGCGGATTTTATCTATTACAATATTTCTATAGATTGGGCTTCTTGTTGTATCTCTTGCGTTCATAACATTAAAATCCAACTCACCTATCTCTTTAGCTATACAAGGCATCGCAGCTTCATTTACAATTTGGTCCGGCGTTTTATCTTCAGCTTTCTCTTTACAGGAAGCCATTGCTATTAAAATTACTACGATTATCTTTTTCATTTCCCTTGTAATTTTTAAGTTTATAATTCAGGAATAACTGATAAGCTTTTAAAACCTCTCAATAGTTATACTTCAAACAATTACTTTGGATTATCTCATGACAAAATATTCTCTTAATATTTTGCCTGGTTAAATGCAAACAGGAAATGGAGAATTAAGCAAAAAAAATTAAATCTGTTAGGGGATATTGTCTACTCAGACAATGAAACTAAGTAAGCTTAAAGATTTTCAAAAGATTATGGGAACGTAAGGAAAGACTGATGTGTGACTATAAATATAGATAACATTTTTTTAATTTGCAACTAAGGATACAACTATTTAGATATTCTAAGAAGTCCTTCATTAGAACAAGAGCTACGGATATGCTTTTATGGTTTTTCACAACCTGTTATGGTAAGCAAAAGTGTGCTTGTTACGGAGCTATACATTTTCGTCTATCCGTAACCGATAACAAAATATTCACGCAAGTACTTTCCTGTGATGAACCTGCACTTCCGAACCTTTCGCCATAAAAACAGAGGCCGGCTTTGTATCTTTTAAAAAAGCAAAATCATCCCCGTATATACCTTTAAAATCGCAATCGATAACATAATCAGTCACCTTGAATATTTCCCACGCGGGGTGTGTTACTTCATATTCATAGGTTTGTTTATCGCTATATTTTGTATAACCCCAATAATGCTCAGCGATAAACTCTTCCTCGCTGTTTATACCCATGGGAAATGATTTTTTATGACATTCGGCTGTAAATTTATTCCACTTGTTTTTATATTTCCACTCATAACAGGTTTCAATTATATCATCTTTTTCTACATGGAAATGTTTCATTTCCATGGTTGAATATTTTTCTTTGAACACGCTGTTTGCAATAAAGCTTATAGCGGGTTTTGGAACAATTTCTTTTATAAAAACCGTTCCCCTTTTCCAGGTGCCGTTATCATTATGCCTTACATAAAACCTGAGATTCACTTCTTCAAAATTTATATGGTAAGGCACACTGAATCCTTTTATCCTGGTATTTAAAAACATAAAACCGACCAGGCTTGCATAAGCCTGGCCTTTATAAAAGTCGAGTTCTGTTTTTACCGGAATGTATGGATACAATATTTCTTTGGGAACAACATAATTTGCCATGATCAGGTTGTTCCATTCTGCATGCAAAAAATGTGAGGTCATTTTATTCTGTTTTAGGTTTTTTAAAGGCCCGGAATATCAATCGTAAGTTCTGATCATATGTAATATAATTATAAATCCAATTAAAAAAAACTGCAATCCTGTTTTTAACGCCGAGCAATAAATAAAGATGCAATCCCATCCAGAACATCCATGCAAAAAAACCTTTCAGATGCAACTTTGGCTTCGGGATATCCACCACCGCAAGGTTGCGGCCAACAGTTGCCAAAGAACCTTTATCATGATATTCAAATTCCTTCATGGAAAGATTTTTGTTCATCTTTATAAGATTATCGGCTAAAGTTTTTCCCTGCGCAATTGCCACAGAGGCCACCTGTGGGTGGCCATGAGGATATTTTTCAGTTGCCATCCAGGCAACATCACCAATTGCATAAATATTCTGAGAGCCGCTCACTCTATTGAAGCGGTCAACAGTAATACGATTACCTTTTACAATTAAGCTTTTATCAATTCCGTCCGGTACATTTCCTTTAATACCCGCAGCCCATATTACCATTGAAGATTCAATCGTTTCTCCATTTTGCATGGTAACTGTTGCACCATCATAATTTTTTACAACCGTCCCGGTTTTTACTATTACGTTCAATTCAGTTAGATACTCACGGGAATCCTTACTCGATTTTTCACTCATGGCTGCCAGGGTTCGCGGGCTTCCTTCAAGCAAATAAATTTTCATTTTAGTAAAATCAAGCTCGGGATAATCTTTAGGGAAAACAAACCTTCGCATGTCCGCAATAGCTCCACTCATTTCTACGCCGGTTGGGCCACCACCAACGATAACTACTGTCATAAGACTTTGCAGTTCTTTCTCATCTTTTGCATACAAGGCATCCTCGATAT
>CBIGQT010000619.1:0-2403 GCA_966191655.1 uncultured Ginsengibacter sp. | reverse complement strand
ATTACCTTCCCGAAACAATTGAAGTAAAGCCTGATAAAGATTTTGATCCTGACAACATGCAGTGATCAATCTATATTTTAAATTATTAAAAAGAGTTTCAATTACTGAAACTCTTTTATTTTTGATGCTGTGATGTAGCTAATTTTAAAAAAGCAGAATGATAAAAGATATAATAAAAAGCCTGGCTTCAAAGTATGCAAATGAATTTATTGAAATTCGCCATCATCTTCATGCCCATCCCGAATTAAGTTTTAAAGAGTTTAATACTTCTGAATTTATTCAATCTAAATTAAAAAGCTGGAATATTGAATACGAAGTAATGGCAACCACAGGTGTTGTTGGACTCATCAAAGGAAAAAATCCCGGGGAAAAAACTATTGCATTGCGTGCAGATATGGATGCATTACCCATTAAAGAATTAAATGAAGTTGAATATCGTTCTGTCAACGATGGAATAATGCATGCCTGTGGCCACGATGTTCACACGACTTGTCTTTTGGGCGCAGCAAAAATTTTAAATGAATTAAAAGAAGAATGGAGTGGCACCGTCAAATTAATTTTTCAGCCGGGAGAAGAAAAAAATCCGGGCGGAGCCAGCATCTTAATAAAAGAGGGCGTATTGGAAAATCCTGCTCCGCAGGCAATTTTTGCTTTGCATGTTAATCCTTCATTACCGGTTGGAAAATTAAGCTTTCGTAGTGGAATGGTTATGGCAAGTGCGGATGAAATCTATATAACTGTAAAAGGAAAAGGAGGGCACGCCGCTGCGCCAAATTTAACGGCAGATACCATTCTTGTTGCATCACAAATTGTTGTAAATCTTCAGCAGGTGGTAAGCAGAATGAATAATCCTTTTAATCCCAGTGTTTTATCAATAACTTCAATACAGGGCGGAAATACAACCAATGTGATTCCATCAGAAGTAAAGCTTACCGGCACTTTCAGGGCAATGAATGAAGAATGGAGATTTAGAGCACATGACCTTATAAGAAGTATATGTAAGAGCACAGCTGAAAGTGCCGGAGCGGAAATTGATGTTCATATTGATATTGGCTACCCTTTTGTAATTAACAATGAACAGCTAACCCTTATGGCTAAACGAAACGCAATGGCATTTGCAGGTGCCGAAAATGTGGAAGAAACTGAGATGAGAATGGGAGCGGAAGATTTTGCATTTTATTCTCATAGAATACCCGCTTGTTTTTTCAGGCTGGGTGTTGGCAATATTAAAAAAAATATAACTTCGGGAGTACATACTCCTACATTTAATATTGATGAAAGCGCTATTAAAAATGGAATTGGAATTATGGCGTGGTTAGCCACATCTGCATCAATTACTTAAATTAACTACATTAAGTATCTTTACTTCCACTAAAAATAAATAGTGGGCGTATTATCGCTGCACTTTAATATTCAATATGCAAAAACAACTTCGAAAACAGGAAGCATTAGATTATCATTCAAAAGGACGGCCGGGTAAAATAGAAGTTATTCCAACGAAAGCAACTAAAACACAGAGAGACCTTTCACTTGCCTATTCTCCGGGAGTAGCAATTCCCTGCCTTGAAATTAAAGATAATCCCGAGAGTGTTTATCAATATACAGCCAAAGGAAATTTAGTGGGCGTTATAAGCAATGGCACCGCTGTCTTAGGGCTGGGCGATATAGGCCCTGAAGCAGGCAAGCCAGTTATGGAAGGTAAAGGAGTACTGTTTAAAATATTTGCCGATATAGACGTTTTTGATATAGAGATTAATGAAAAAGATCCTGAAAAATTTGTTGAGATTGTTGCCGCACTCGAACCAACTTTTGGCGGTATTAATCTTGAAGATATAAAAGCGCCCGAATGTTTTTACATTGAAAAGGAGTTAAAAGAAAGATTGAAAATTCCAGTGATGCATGACGATCAGCATGGCACTGCAATTATAAGCTCAGCCGCTTTATTAAATGCATTGGAAATACAACGTAAAAAAATAGACAAAGCAAAATTTGTGGTGAATGGCGCAGGGGCTGCTGCTATGGCATGTGTGCAGCTTTATGAAGCTTTGGGGGCTAAGGCCTCAAATTTTATGATGTTTGACAGGAAAGGAATTATTCATGCAGGAAGAGAAAATCTCGACGAAGTAAAAGTAAGATTTGCTCAAACAAAAACTCCCAACTTATCTCTTGCCGACGCAATGAAAGATGCCGATGTGTTTATCGGGCTAAGTGTAGGAAATGTCATAACTCCTGAAATGGTGAAAAGCATGGCTAAAAATCCTATTGTTTTTGCGATGGCTAACCCCGATCCTGAAATTACTTATGATAAAGCGATTGCTGCGAGGAAAGATATTATTATGGCCACAGGAAGGAGCGATTATCCTAACCAGGTAAATAATGTACTTGGGTTTCCCTATATTTTTC